>JBOICJ010000149.1:0-9500 GCA_050740035.1 Stenotrophobium sp.
GGAGACAGGCATTGTGCGGATCATCGTAGTAGCTGTTGACGTTGCCGCCATGGCGGATGTCGCCTTCCAGCACGTGCACGGCGAGGTTGAGACGGCAGAGGCGGCCGGTTTCGTCGGTCTTCGCAACGCCGTGAATTGAAAGCTCGGCGGCGGGGTTGTGCTTGTGCTCCGCCACGAGTGGGGCGGACTGGACGAACATGCCGCCGGAGCCGCAGGCCGGATCGAGGATGCGGCCGTGGAAGGGTTCGATGATTTCCGTCAGCAGCTTGACGATGCTGCTGGGGGTGTAGAACTCGCCGCCCTTCTGGCCTTCGGTGCGGGCGAACTCGCCGAGGAAGTATTCGTAGATGCGGCCGAAGGCGTCGAAGTCCGCCGTGGCCGGAATCTCGGAGACCTTCTTGAGCAGATCCTTGAGCAGGGTGCCGGTGAAGAGGTTGTAGGTCTTGGGCAGCACGCCGGCGAGTTGCGGGTTGTGCTTCTCGATCTCGCGCATGGCGGCGTTGACCTTGGCGCCGATGTCGGCGGCCTCGGGCAGCGTCAGCAGGTGATCGAAGCGCGCCTCGGGGGCGAGATAGAGCACGTTGTCGGCGTGGTAGGCGGCGGGCTCGTCGACGCGGCTGCCACGGCGGGATGGCTGCGCGCCCTCTCCCCCGGCAACTGCTCCATGCGTTGTCCTACCTCGGGCATCCATGCCCTCGCCAGCCCCTCTCCCGCCTGCGGGAGAGGGGAGAGAAAGTTTGGCTCGCTGCTGCGTGAAACGGACTTCGGCAAAGCGCAGGAAAATCAGGCCGAGAATGGGGCCGGAGTATTCCTGCGCCTTGAGGCCGGAGTTGGCGCGGAACTGATCGGCGGCGTCCCAGAGGCGCTTTTCCAGCGCGGCGGAGGTGGTGTCTTTTTCGGAGGGGGATATCCAGTGCATGTTGCTTATCGTTTTATAGGGTGGGCCAACAGTAAATTGAACGACTCGCTGGCCGTTGCAGACATAGTTTCGGTCATCCAGCCCGATCGGGCTTGAGTTCGTTTACCCCATTCGAAATTCCCCGTGCCGCCTCCGCGCGGGGTTCCAATGAAAAGGTGCCCGCCCCTATTCCAACCTTACGCTTTTTTCACTGCCTCAAATAGTTCAGTGGCTTGCCCGGCTCGCTGCCTTGGGAAGCCCCGCTGGCAGGCGGCAAGCGCGGCCAGTAGGACGAGGGCGAAAATATCCGACGCATGTTCATGCGCAGATTATAGGGAGGCCCGCGCCGGCATCTGTGCATCACCCGTCACGGATGCCAGGCCACCGGCTCCAGCGCCTTGAGCAGGAACGGCAACATGATGTCCGCCTGTTTCCAGCCCCACTGGAACGCCTGGTCGAAATCCGCTGCGGACGGCAGCAGGTTGACCGGCGACAGCGTCGGCGAAAACTGCATCAGCCAATCGAAATAAAGCCGCTGCGGCGGCAGCTGCAACTGCACCGCCTGCGCCACCGGCCACAGCCACAGATGGCGCGCGTCCCACTGCGGGTGGAAACAATCCAGCGCCAGATGGAAAGCGTTGCGTGTGCCGATGCGGCCGGCCTGCACGCCTTCCCAGGCAATGCGCGCCGGTACATTGCTGGCCATCGCGCCATCGACGAACAGCGCGACCTGCTCGTGCTCGCGGATGCGCGCGAGGATCGCGTCGGTCTGCGCGTCGCGCTGCGGCGGTTCGTATTGGAGCACGGCGGGGATCGCAGCCGATAATCCCACAGCGTCTGCGACGCGGACATCGTGCGTGGTCGCGTCGCGCCCCAACACGATCGCCTTCGTCACATGCGGCGTGACCAGCGCGCCCAGCAACAACATGCGCTCGGCCAGCAGCTTGGAGAAGCTCTTGCCGCGCCGGCCAGCGGAGACTTCGCGCAAAGATGCCGGCAGATGCTGATACACCGACGTGTGCACACCGGCGGTCACCGCTTCGTAGGGAATTTCCAGATCCTTCAGCCGCAGCGGACTGCCATCGGGATGCACCAGCAGCTGGTGCATGCCTTTCAGGTGCAGGCGTGTCAGCCCCGGCAGCGTGTAGGTCTGGCCCATGTATGGACGCGCGAACATGTCGCGTACCCGCAGGGACTTGGCCCAGGCCAGCAGCGCGTCGACATCAATCTTGCGCGTGCGCGCCAGGACGGCGCCGATCAGCGCACCGATGGAGGAACCCACCAGATAGTCGGAAGACATGCCTTCCGCACGTAGCCGCGCCGCGGCGCCGATGTAGACATAGCCGGCGCCGCCACCGCCGCCCATGATCGTAACCAGCGCCTTGTGGCCAACCTCCGCGTCCAGTTCCGCTTCGCTGAAATCGTTGTGGTGGCGTTCAAGCAGTTGCGCCCGCACCGGCTTCAGCGCGGCGTGCAGGGCAGCGAGCGTCTGCACGCAGCCCGCCAGGCGTTCGCGCGGATTGTCTTCGCGGCGCAGGGGCGGGTAAAGATCGCGCAACACCGATTCGCGAAACGGCTCGATGATGCCGTGATCGAGTTCGACATCCGCACGGCGCGACTGTCTGAGTGCCGCACCGGGAGCAAACGTATGCAGCCGCGCGAAGCCGAGGATGTAGCGCAACTGCTGCAACTCGCGCGCCAGCAGGAACGTCGGATGCACCAGTACCGCGCGCACCAGCGTGATCTCCATGCGCTGCAGCTTCAGTAAAACCTTCTGGGTCGGGGGCTGCATGCTCGCTCCGTTTAAAAAGGCAGCGGGCCAATCGACCCGTATCGTCTCTCCACCGTTTGCATGAGTCCGGCGGCAACGCAATGCTGCTAGATTGCGGACCAAACCCGTCAATACTCTGGATCAATTATGGCCCGGCTACAAGGCAAGGTGGCAATCATCACCGGCGGCGCGCGCGGCATGGGCGCGGCGACGGTTCGCGTGTTCGCAGCCGAGGGCGCCAAGGTGGTGATCGCCGACGTGCTCGACACCGACGGCGAAAAACTCGCGCAGGAACTCAAGGGCAGCACGATCTTCGTGCATCACGATGTCACCAGCGAGGACAGCTGGGGCAACGTCATCGCCAAGACAAAATCCGCATTCGGTGAAATCGACGTGCTGGTCAACAACGCCGGCGTGCTGCTGTTCAAGACGATTGCCGACACGCAGAAAGCGGATTTCGAGAAAGTGCTGTCGGTGAACCTGCTCGGCACTTTTCTCGGCACCAAGCTGGTCGGCGCACGGATGGTCGCGCGCGGCAAGGGCAGCATCGTCAACATCTCCTCCGCCGATTGCATGTAATTATATAATTGGCTGGCCGCCTACTGCTCCAGCAAGTGGGGCATCCGCGGACTGACCAAGGTGGCGGCGATGGAATTCGGCCACAAGGGTGTGCGCGTCAACTCGGTGCATCCGGGCGGCATCGACACCGCGATGTGCAATCCCTATGCCGAGCAAAAAGCCGAAGTGAACAAGCGCTACACCATGGTGCCGCTGCAGCGCGTCGGCGAGCCGGAAGAAGTGGCGCGCACCAGCCTGTTCCTCGCCAGCGACGAGTCGTCGTATCTGTGCGGCGCCGAGATCGCGGTGGATGGCGGCATGCTGACTGGACAGTATTATGTCGGCTTCCCCGGAGCGCCCGGAGTCTAGGGAAAGCACTGATCACGCGAATACGCCAGATCAGAGTTTCTCTAATCGAGTAACCCGCATGACCCCAGCAAAAGAAAAATCCACCGAGCGCATCAGTCCAACCGCCTACGCCACCGGCTATCTGTGGTACCGGCTGGGCATGTCGCATCCGGCGCTGGCGACGCCGCAGGGCAAGCGCCTGGACCTGGCGTTCGGCGTGCTGATGAAAGGCCTCAAGCGCGTCAGCGGCACATCGTTCGACGCCTTGATGATCGCGCGCCACAAGGGCATCGATGCGCGTCTGGCGCAGGCGATCGACGAAGGCCGCATCACGCAGGTGATCGAGATCGCCGCCGGGCTGTCGCCGCGCGGCATCAATTTCGCCAGACGCTACGGCGACAAGATCACCTACCTCGAAACCGACCTGCCGCTGATGGCCGCGACCAAGCAGCGCCTGCTCGAAAAAGCCAACCTGCTGTCCGCACATCATCGCGTGGTCGAACTCGATGCCCTGGCCGAACGCGGCAGCCGTTCGCTGGCGGCGGTGATCAAGACGCTGGACCCGAACGCCGGCACCGCAATCATCACCGAAGGCTTGATGAGTTATCTCGACAGCGATACCGCACGCAGCGTCTGGCGGCGATTCGCACGCACGCTGAAAAAATTTCCGCAGGGTCTGTATCTCGCCGACAGCTACATCCAGCGCGACAACCGCGGCGCCGGCGGTAAAATCTTCGGCGCGGTGCTCGGCCGTTTCGTTAAAGGAAAGATTCACGTTCACTTTAGCGACGCCGCCGACATGATCGGCACGCTGCGCGACGCCGGTTTCGCCGCGGTCGAGGTGCATGAGCCGCGCAATATCCCGGACACCCGCAGGATCGCCGCCGTCAAAGGCGCCGAGCGCGTGCGCATCCTCGAAGCCCGCGTCTAAGCTCCGTTGCGGGCGGCAGCGCGGCTCACGTCGTAAAATGCGCGCAACGCACATTCACCGGAATCCCGTGTTGCACATGAACGCTCCCACCGAACCTGAATTCGGCATCGGCGATGCCTCGTACCGCGCCGCCGGCGGCACCGAGGGTCTGCTGAAACTTTCTCACCGGTTTTATGCAGTGATGGACACCCTGCCCGCAGCGCGCGCGATCCGCGACCTGCACCCGGCGGACCTGTCCTCGACCACCGAGAGGCTCGCCTATTTTCTGTGCGGCTGGCTCGGCGGGCCGCGGCTCTACAGCGAAAAATTCGGTGGCATCAACATTCCGATGTTTCACAGCCACCTGCCGATCGGCGTCGCCGAGCGCGATGCCTGGCTGCTGTGCATGGCGCAGGCCATCGACGAGCAGCCCTACAGTCCCGAATTCAAGCAATACCTGCTGACGCAGCTGCGCGTTCCCGCCGAGCGCATCCGAATGGCGGCCAGCCATCAACTCTGATCCGCGCAACACCATTCGGGCGTTGGCAATTCACCCAAATTCGCCACCCGCTCTCCAGGAAGTCGCCCTAGAGTTTGTTATAAATTATATACTTAGTTATAATTAAGTATATAATTTATAACATCGTTTTACGCCCACGGCGGCACAGCGGGTGGCGCGAAAATCGCTGCGCTGCCCGCTCAGGTCATCGCATGCAGCGCGTGATCGTGCCGGCTCAATGCCCGCCGCGCGCGGCGGCTTCCGGCGTGAACATCGACAGCGGATATTTCTGGTCCAGCCTCCACCATTTATCGCCGGCGTCGTTGACCAGATACGTCGCCTCATAGGCGCCAAGACTGAGATCGCTGTAAACCGTGACGCCGCGGTGAAACGCTTTCGATTCCTGCGAATAAAAGTAATTCACATAGCTGGTGCGCCAGAGTTTCCCGTGCGTGTCCTCGTTGTCGGCCCACAGCGCCATCCAGGTGTCCTCGTCGGCGTAGATCGTGCGCTTGCCGTAGACGTGGCGCAGACCGGGCTTGAGCGTGCCCTCGATCACCCAGACCCGATGCAATTCGTAGCGCTCGTAATCCGGGTTGAGCGCATTGGGCCGCACCAGATCGCCGAGCTTGATCTGCGGATCGTTGATGCGGAAATTATCGTAGGGCACATAAATTTCCTTCTTGCCGATAATCTTCCATGTGAATCGTTCGGGCGAGCCGTTGAACAAACCATCTTCGTCAGAGACGTGCATGCCGGCCGGCGGTACCGGGTAATCGAATCCCACCTCCGGCGCCTGCCGCACGCGCCGCAGGCCCGGGAGGTATTGCCAGGAATCGGTGCTGCCCTCGGAAAAATCCAGCGGCTGATAGCCCACCGAAGTCATACCCTTGTCGCGATCCGGTTCGAGATAGCTGATGTAGAAATACACGGCGATCTTGTCCTGCATCGAACCCGGCGCATCGCCGTGCGGCGCCATGTCGATGAACCTGGCCTTGCCCCAGGTGATGCTGCCGTTGGCATAGACCACCGCGGTCTTGTAGGTCACCGCCTCGCTCCACGCGCGATAGGCGAACACGACATTCCAGATCGCCTCCAGCCCGCTCTGCGGAAACGGGAACGGAATCGCGCCCAGCGTGCCGGACACGCCCTTGCCGTCGTGCACCACCTCGGCGGTCAACGCGTTTTTCTTCGCAGTCTCGCAAACGGAATCGGGATTGCGAAAATCGCGATGACTCGGATACACGTTCATGCGGAAATTCTGCGGATACTTCTGCAGCAGCGCCTTCTCGCCCGCGGTAAGCTTGTCGGCGTACTGCGCCATGTTCTGCGCCGTGATCGTGAACAGCGGCTTCTCCGCAGCAAACGGACCCGGTTCATAACCGAATGGCTTTTTCATGCCCGGCCAGCTGCCGAGATATTTGCCGGTGTAGGCGGCGACGCCGTCGGCGCTGCCGGCGCGCTCGGCGCCGAGGCAGGTCAGCTTCGCGCCATCGAGTTCGGTCGCCTTGTCGGACGCGACCTTGGCCCAGACCGGCGATAACCCGATCAGCCCGCCGCCCACGAGCACCGCAGGCAGCAGCATGCTGCGAAAAATTCTCACCGTGTTCTCTCCTTCTTATTTTATTTTTTCGTAACTCACGCCTGTGAGCTGTTCGCAGGCTTGCCACAAGCGCTGGCGTTGCGTCGCATCCAGTGCCGGCCTTGAGGTTTTTACCGCCACCGGATCACCTCGCATTTCACCGAAACCGTCCGGTCCGTAAAAACCTCCGCCCTGTGCGTCCGCCGCCGCAGCCGCGTAGAGAATCGGCAGCGCGCCGCGGTCCTGTGGCTGGCTGAAAACATTCATCGCGATCCAGAATGCGAAATCGGTCAAGTGATCGGCAAATTTCTTACGCGCCTGGCCTTTGCGGCTGTCGCCGAGCGGCGTCTTGGCCACGCCCGGATGCGCGGCGATGCCCGCCAGCGCCACGCCGGCCTTGCGCGCACGCGCGTCCAGTTCCAGCGCCAGCATCAGGCAGGCCAGCTTGGCCTGGTTGTAGGCCCGCTGCGGTTCGTAGCTGCGCTCGGCCTGCAGGTCATCGAAATCGATTTTCGCATGGCGGTGCACCAGGCTGCTGACCCACACCACGCGCGGCGCGGCACTGCGCAGCAGCGCCGGCAGCAGCAGGCCGTCGAGCGCGAAATGCCCCAGCACGTTGATACCGAATTTCAGCTCGAAGCCGTCGGCGGTGGTGCGCCGCTGCAGTGGCGGCAGGATGCCGGCATTGTTGACGAGAATGTCCAGCGGCTGTGCATCGGCGACCAGCACGTCGGCAAGCTTGCGCACGCTGGCGAGGTCGGCCAGATCGATCGCCCGGAAATCAATACGGGCATCCGGAATCTCCTGGCGCAGGCGCCGCAGCGCCGCGCCTCCGCCTTCGACATTGCGGTCGGCGAGAATCACCTGCGCGCCGCGCGAAGCCAGGCCCGCCGCGGTTTCGTAACCCAAGCCACCGGCGGCTCCGGTCACCAGCGCGCGCTTGCCCTTGAGATCGGGCAGATGCTGTTCACACCACGCAACTGTCGTCACAGGAATTCCTCACGAAAAATTATCGGCGTTCTGATTAGGCTACTACGCTTAATCAGAGTTCCCTCAGGGCGCAGCCGGCGTCTGGTTGAGCGCGACGTCGTTGGGCGGGCGCAGCACACAGCCGGTGCCGCCCGGCGTGTACATCATCACCACGCACTCATTGCAGGCGGTGCAGCCGGAAACGGTGGCTTCGCCGCTGCGGAATTTGTTGACCAGATCGGGATCGTGAATCAGCCCACGGCCCATCACGACGCAATCGAAGCCGTCGTCCATCGCCTGGCCGATGCCCGCCATCGACTTGGCGCCGCCCAGATAGGCCAGCGGCAACTTCACCGCCGCGCGCACCTGGCGCGAATATTCCAGGAAGTACATTTCATGGAACGGCACCTTCGGCTCCCACAGCTTCATCATGCGCGTGGCGAACTTGATCACCGGATTGTCGATCACGTCGGTCGCCGCCTTCGGCATGTTGCTGCCGAAGATGGTCCAGGGCGATTCCACGTTCATGCCGCCGCTGAGCACGATCAGGTGCGCGCCGGCCGCTTCCAGCGCCTGTGCCACCTGCACCGCGTCGGCCGCGGTGGCACCGCCTCGAGCGCCTTCGATGACGCAGATCTTGCAGATCACCGCCATCTCTTTGCCCACGGCATCGAGCACGCGCCGCAGAACCCATACCGGGTAGCGCACGCGCTCCGCCGCGGTCCTGCCGCCGAATTCATCCTTGCGCTTGTTGTACAGCGGCGAAATGAACTGGCTCAGCAGATAGCCGTGGCCCATGTGAATTTCCACGGCATCGAATCCGGCTTGTCGCGCGCGGCGCGCGGCGGCGACGAACTCGTCGGCGACACGTTCCAGATCGGCATGCGTCATCGCGGTCTTGAACAGGCGCCCGCTGATGATGCCCGGCGGATTGAAGCCGCCGGAGGAACTCAGCGGATAGCGGGTCGACAGCTTCGGCAGGAACGTGAACGCGCCGCCGTGCGTGATCTGCGCGCAGGCCGCGCCGCCTTCGCGATGCACCGCGTCGGTCAGCGCGCGCAGATGCCTGAGACTGGCATCGTCGAGCAGCACCTGGTCCTCGAAGGTGCGGCCGTCCGCGCTGATCGCGCAGTACGCCACCGTGGTCAGCGCCGCGCCGCCGGCCGCCATGCGGCGGTGGTGTTCGACCAGCGCCTTCGACGGCACGCCACCCTTGGCCATGCCCTCGTTGGTGGCGGCCTTGATGAAGCGATTGCGCAACTGCAACGGGCCGATGACGATCGGCGTGAAGGCGGCGTTGTTCGGGGTTAAGTCTGTCATTGAGTCTGTGCAGCGGCGCGCAAAGGATGTCCGATACTGCAAGGTCTGCGATTCCCAGTCCTCGTCCGTTTGGATGCCTAGGGTGGAATCACCGCCAGCGGCGCACCGGCGACCGGCTTGAACGACCAGTCCAGCGTCACGTCGAGCTTGCCGTCGAAACGGCCCAGCACCGTGTAGTCGCCATCGAACGGCGCATTCGCCGTCAGCGTATCGGCGGCGTGCAGGGTCTCGCTGGCATGGTGCAGCCGGGCGCTGGCCCAGGCCATCATTTCGGTCGCCACCGGAAGGTCTTCTTCGGTGCGCTCGGCGCTGCCGTCGAGGGTGCGCACGGTGACGCCCGCCGGCGACGGGATATAGAGGTTTTCCAGGTCCACCTCGCCGGTGCGGATATTGACGGTCGCGGTATAGCGCTGGCACAGCGCCGCCTTGTCGGCGGCGCTGCCGTCACTGCTGGCGCTGCGCTCCAGCGACCACGGCACGAGGTTTTTCCTGCGGCGGTCGTAGGCGCGTTCGCCCGCGATATGCGTTTCGCTGGCGATATGGATGCGGTTCGGACAGCCGGCGTAGCCGAAGAAATACAGCCAGCGCGCGGCCTCGCCGGTGGCGGGCGCGGCGATCAGCGCGTCGAGATCTTCGGCCGGGTTG
>JBOICJ010000150.1:0-19642 GCA_050740035.1 Stenotrophobium sp.
ATGCCGGTGAGATTGGTCAGCGCCGCCGGCTGGCGGATCGAGCCGCGGGTGTCGGTGGCGGTGGCGATAGGCGCGAGGCCCGCCGCGACCGCGGCCACCGAGCCGCCGGAAGAGCCGCCGGGCACGCGGGTCTCGTCCCAGGGATTCTTCACCGGACCGTACCAGCTGGTCTCGTTCGACGAACCCATCGCGAACTCGTCCATGTTGGCCTTGCCCAGCATGACCATGCCGGCGGCATCGAGCTTCTCGACGATGGTGGCGTCGTAGGGCGCGATGAATCGGTCGAGCATCAGCGAGGCACAGGAAGTGCGCACGCCTTCGGTGCAGAAGATGTCCTTCTGCAACAGCGGAATTCCGGTCAGCGCGCCGCCCTCGCCGCGCGCGATGCACGCATCGGCGGCATCGGCCTGGCGCAGCGCGCGCGCGGCGGTGACGGTGATAAAGCTGTTGAGCTGGCCGTCGAGCGTGTCGATACGCTTCAGGAAATGCTGGGTCAACTCGCGTGAACTGAATTTCTTCGCCTTCAAGCCTTCGCCAAGCTGGCGCAGGCTGAGCTGGTGCATCATCTCCGTACTCACTCGATCACCTTGGGCACGAGATACAGTCCGTCCTGCACAGCCGGGGCGTGGGCCTGAAAGCTGTCGCGGCGGTCCTGCTCGGTGACCGCGTCGGGCCGCAGGCGCTGGGTCATGTCCATCGGATGCGCCATTTCGCGCACGCCTTGGGTGTCCGCTGCGGAAAGTTGGCCCACCAGGTCCAGAATGTCCGAAAGCTGGCGGGCATAAGGCTCGACCTGCTCCGGTTTGAGTTGCAGCCGCGCAAGCTGCGCGACCTGCCGGATTTGCTCAGCAGTTAGGCTCATTGTCAGAAAAAAATGGTTTATGATGTGCGAATGCACAATCTTAACGGTTGTGGGCCTGCGCCGCACGGCTCGGGCCTTCATACTGACCCCCTTTCCACATTCCCTTACCTAAAAGTCGCCAATCATGTTTGATGCTGTCCGCCGTTTATTCGTCAACGACCTCTCCATCGACCTTGGCACCGCCAACACGCTCGTCTATGTCCGCGACGAAGGCATCGTGCTGAACGAACCCTCCGTCGTCGCCATCCGCATGGATGCGCGCGGCAGCAAGAAGATCGAGGCCGTAGGCATCGACGCCAAGCGCATGCTCGGCCGCACGCCCAACAATATCTCCACCATCCGCCCGCTGCGCGACGGCGTCATCGCCGACTACACCGTCACCGAGAAGATGCTGCAGCACTTCATCCGCAAGGTGCAGAAGGGCCGCATGATGCGCCCGATCACCCGTGTGGTGGTCTGCGTGCCCTACGGCTCGACCCAGGTCGAGCGCAGCGCGATCCGTGAGTCGGTCGAAAACGCCGGCGCGCGCAAGGTCTACGTCATCGAAGAACCGATCGCCGCCGCCATGGGCGCCGGCATCCCGATCGGCGAAGCGCGTGGCTCGATGGTGGTCGACATCGGCGGCGGCACCTCGGAAGTGGCGGTGATCTCGCTCAACGGCATCGTCTATGCCGAGTCCGTCCGCATCGGTGGCGACAAGTTCGACGAGGCCATCGTCAGCTACGTGCGGCGCCAGTACAACATGCTGATCGGCGAAGCCACTGCCGAGCGCATCAAGCAGGAAATCGGCACCGCCTTCCCCGGCCACGAAGTGCAGGAGATCGACGTCGTCGGCCGCCACCTCGCCGCCGGTGTGCCGCGCAATTTCACGATGAACTCCAACGAGATTCTCGACTCGCTGCAGGAACCGCTGGCGGGCATCGTCAAGGCGGTCAAGCAGGCGCTGGAACGCACCCCGCCGGAACTCGGCTCGGATGTCGCCGAGCGCGGCATCGTGTTGACGGGTGGCGGCGCGCTGCTGCGCGACCTCGACAAGCTGATCTCCGAAGAGACCGGCCTGCCGGTGATCATCGCCGACGACCCGCTGACCTGCGTTGCCCGCGGCGGCGGCATGGTGTTGGACATGCTCGACCGTCAGTCCGACTTCTACAGCATGGAGTAAGCCCCTTCGGGCGGCACCCGCTGTGCCTGAAATCCTGAAATAGCTTGTTATTATTTATATAATATTATATAAATTATTATATATTTAATAACAACATTTCACGAGATAACCCGAACAGCGGGTGACGCACGGCACATGCAGTTTTCTCCTGCCTGGGCTGTTGCAAAGGGGCATGCAGTGACGCTACCTTGCAGCCCGTTTCGAGGTGTGCCAATCTAACGGCACTTGCTGAAATCTACGACTGATTTGAACACCGTCAGCACCCACCGCCGCTATTTCCCGCGAGGCCCCGGCCTGGGCCTCAAGACTTTCGTGCTGGCGGTCTGCGCGCTGGCGATCATGATCGCCGATCACACCACCGCCAACCTGCAACCGCTGCGCGCCGGGCTGTCGTGGGTGTTGTCGCCGCTGCTGACGCTGGCAGCGACGCCGGATAACGCCCTGCACTCGGTCGCCAGCTTCAAGACCCGCGGACAACTGGAGCAGGAAAACCAGGAACTGCTGAACAAGCAGTTCATCCTCGAAGCCAAGCTGTCGAAGTACGACGCACTGGAAGCCGAAACCCATCGCATCCGCGAGCTGCTGGCCTCGTCCAAGACCTTGCAGGAGCGGGTGCTGATCGCCGGTATCATCGCCGTCACCCAGGACCCCTACCGTCACCAGATCACGCTCGACCGCGGCAGCAAGGACGGCGTCTATCGCGGTCAGGCGCTGGTCGATGCCTACGGCATTCTCGGCCAGGTCATCCGTGTCGCCCCCAACACCTCGCAGGCACTGCTGATCACCGACCCCGATCACGGCATCCCGGTGGAAATCAACCGCACCGGCCTGCAGACCATCGCGCTGGGACTGGGCGACGGTCAGGGCCTGAAACTGCCGTTCCTGCCCAACAACGCCGACGTCCGCAAGGGCGATCTGCTGGTGTCCTCGGCACTGGGCGGACGCTTCCCGGCCGGCTATCCGGTCGGCAAGGTTTACAGCGTGCACCATGCGCCCGGCGCGGATTTCATGGAAGCCGCCGCTTATCCCAGTGCAAAGCTCGACCAGGGCACGCAGGCACTGCTGGTCTGGAACACCGAACCGGCCGCACCGGCGGCGGCGGTCGATACCCCTATCGACCCGGGTACGGCCAAGGCTCCGGCCGAAAAAACGCCGTCCAAAGAAACCAAGCCGGGCAAACCGGCGGAACCGCAAACCCAGTCCGCGCACAAACCCGCGCACAGTCACTGATGCGCAGCCACCCGTTCACCGCAGCACGACCGGCGGGACACCCGCCGCAAACGCGAACCTGCCCTCCACGCCACCGCGGGTCGCGACATGTGGCTTAGCAGCGGCAAGCTGCGGCTGGTTTTCCTGGCGAGCCTGACGGCTGCGCTGATCCTGCAGTTGATGGAACTGCCCGACCTGCTGGCGGCCGCACGCCCCTTGTGGCTGCCGCTGATCATCGCCTACTGGGCGCTGACCGAGCCGCGCGTGCCGGTGCTGCTCGGCTCGTTCTGCTTCGGCCTGTTCTCCGACGTCCTGTTCGGCGAGGTGCTCGGCCAGCAGGCATTCGGGCTGGTGCTGCTGGCCTACCTGGTGTCGCGGCTGCGCCCGATCTTCATCCTGTTCCCGCTGTGGCAGTCGACGCTGGCGCTGGTGCCGGCGTGGCTCGGTTATATTTTCCTGATGTTCTGGATCGACGGCATCTCGCAGCACAACGGCGATATCTGGCTGCGCTGGATGCCGCTGCTGTCGACGACATTGTTCTGGCCGCTGGTCTACGCCGTGATGGAGTTGCTGCGCACCCGCGGCACCCGGGATGAAGATTGAGTCCTGTGGCTAAGCGCGACGCCCTCAAGGATCTGCCCAGCGAAAAGCACACCTTCATCTCGCGCTGCCTGTTCGCCGTCGTCTTCTGCATCGCGCTGGTAACGATGCTGCTGGTGCGGCTGTTCAACCTGCAGGTCCTGCAGCACGACTACTACACCACCCGCGCCGACGACAACCGCATGCGCGTGGTGCCGGTGCCGCCGGTGCGCGGGCTGATCTACGACCGCAATGGCGTGGTGCTGGCGCAGAACAAGCCGTCGTTCGTGCTCGAAATCACGCCCGAGCAGATCACCAGCCTCAAGACCACGCTGAAAGAACTCGAACCGCTGGTCAGCATCACCCCCAGGGACATCGAGCGCTTCCGCGATCGCATGCGCAAGAGCCCGCGCTACCGTGGCGTGCCCTTGCGCAACAACCTGACGATGCAGGAAGTCGCGCGCTTTGAAATCAACCGCTACGATTTTCACGGCGTCGATGTCACCGCCGGCCTCAATCGCAACTATCCGTTCGGCGCGACCACCTCGCATCTGGTCGGCTACGTCGGCGGCATCAACGAGAAGGAGTTGCAGAAAATCGACCCGGATGCCTACCAGGGGCTGACCCAGATCGGCAAAACCGGCGTCGAAAAAAGCCACGAAGACCTGCTGCGCGGCACGCCCGGCTCCAAGATCATCGAAGCCAATGCCTACGGCCGTCCGCTGCGCGAACTCGACTACGACGGCGGCAAGCCCGGCGACAACCTGTACCTGACACTGGACATGCGCGTGCAGGAGGAAGCCGAACAGGCGATGGGCGATTTCGACGGCGCGCTGGTCGCCATCGATCCGCGCAACGGCGAAATCATCGCCATGGTCAGCAAGCCCGGATTCGACCCGCAGCTGTTCGTCGACGGCATCGACAGCAAGACCTACACCGCGCTCAACGAAGACCCCGACCGGCCGCTGTTCAACCGCGCGCTGCAGGGACTGTATCCACCGGGCTCGACCGTCAAGCCGGCAATGGCGCTGACCGGGCTCGAATACGGCGTGGTCAAGCCCGACCATCGCGAATTCTGTCCCGGTGAGATGACCCTGCCGAACTCGACGCACCAATACCACTGCTGGAAACACAGCGGCCACGGCCTGATCAGCCTGCCGGACGCCATCACGCAATCCTGCGACGTGTTTTTCTACAAGCTGTCGCTGCTGCTGGGCATCGACCGCATGCATGAATCGATGACCCAGTTCGGTCTCGGCCATCTCACCGGCGTCGACCTGCCGCAGGAAAAACCCGGACTCTACCCCTCGCGGGAATGGAAGCAACGCACCTATCGCCAGGGCTGGTATCCGGGCGAAACCCTGAACACCGCCATCGGCCAGGGCTATGTCCAGGTCACGCCGATACAACTGGCGCAGATGACGGCACGCATCGCCATGCGCGGCCTCGGCTTCAAGCCGCATATCCTGCACGCGATCCAGGCGCCCGGCAGCAAGAACCTGACGCGGGTGCAACCGCAGGCACTGCCGCCGATCGTCATGCAGAACCCACAAGCCTGGGATACCGTGATCCAGGCGATGGTCAACGTCACCAGCACCCCGCATGGCACCGGCTATGCCATGGGCAAGACCGCGCAGTACATGATCGCCGCCAAGACCGGCACCGCGCAGGTCGCCGGGCTTAATCCTGCCTTCAAACACCGCTCGGTCGCCGACACGCCGTATCGTCTGCGCGATCAGGCGCTGTTCATCGCCTTTGCGCCGGCCGACAATCCGCGCATTGCCATCGCGGTCGTCGCCGAACACGGCGTACACGGCTCCATCGCCGGCATCATCGTGCGCAAAGTCATGGACATGTACCTGCTGGGCAAGGTCACTTACCAGGATCCGGCCGAAAAGAACAAGGCCGCTGCCGTCGCGGAGCCGGCCGGCGCTGCGGACAACGCCGAAGAGCACGAGGATGAAGACGAGCATGACGATCCATTCCCGGGCGTGCCGGTCCCGACCCCACCCAGAACGGTGCGCCCATGAACACGCTTTATCACCGCCCCGCCGCTGAGCCGCGCCTGTCCGACCTGCTCGACCGCTGGCACATCGATCTGTGGCTGTTGACCTTGCTGGTAGTGGTCTGCTGCATCGGTCTGATGGTGCTGTACTCGGCCTCGGGACAATCGCTGCCGATGGTCATCAACCAGGCCGAGCGCATGGTGCTGGGGCTGGGGCTGATGATCCTGGTCGCGCAGGCGCCGCCCGAATGGTACCGCGCGGTCGCGCCGTGGCTGTACGCCTTCACGCTGCTGCTGCTGGCGCTGACGCTGGCGCTGGGCTCATCCGCCAAGGGCGCGCAGCGCTGGCTCGATCTGGGCGTGGTGCGCTTCCAGCCTTCGGAAATCATGAAGCTGGCGATGCCGATGACCGTCGCCGCGTTCCTGCACCGGCGGCGCCTGCCGCCGCGCCTCATCACCATCGCCATCACGCTGGCGCTGATCGGCATTCCCACCGCCCTGATTGCGGTACAGCCCGATCTGGGAACGGCGCTGCTGATCGTCGCCGCCGGCGGCTTCGCCCTGTTCTTCGCCGGTTTCGGCTGGCGCTGGATCTTCGGTGCGCTGATCGCCGTCGCCGCGGCCGCGCCGGTGCTGTGGGGCCGGCTGCACGACTACCAGCGCGACCGCATCATGATTTTTCTGAATCCCGAGCGCGATCCGCTGGGCGCCGGCTATCACATCACGCAGTCGAAAATCGCCATCGGCAGCGGCGGCCTGTTCGGCAAGGGCTGGCTGCACGGCACGCAGGCAAAACTCGAATTCCTGCCGGAAGCCCACACCGACTTCATCTTCGCGGTCTACTCGGAGGAATTCGGCCTGATCGGCATCCTGATGCTGCTGGCGCTGTACCTGGCGATCGTCGGGCGCGGGCTCTATATCTCGACGCGCGCGCAGGACACCTTCCAGCGCCTGCTCGGCGCCAGCCTGTCGCTGACCTTCTTCATCTACATCTTCATCAACGCTGGCATGGTCATCGGCCTGATGCCGGTGGTCGGCGTGCCGTTGCCGCTGGTGAGTTACGGCGGCAGCGCCGTGGTCAACCTGCTGATCTGTTTCGGCATGCTGATGTCGATACACACCCACCGGAAACTTCTGTCCAGCTGATGAAAAAATTCGCCCTGCTCCTGCTGCTCCTGCCGCTGACGGCCCAGGCCGACTTCAGCACGCGCCCGCAGGCCGCACGGCTGTTGCAGACGCTGAGCAGCGACTACGGCTTCGATGCCGCGCAGCTGGCGGGCGTGACGCAGGCGCTGCGCGAAGCCCGGCTCCTGCCGCAGCTGGTGACGCAGGAGCAGAAAGCGCCGGAGCGCACCGAAAACTGGACGCAGTACTCGCGGCGTCTGGACGACGCCCGCATCCAGGGCGGCGTGGCGGTCATCCGCCAATACGCCGACAGTTTCGCGCGCGCGGAGGATCGTTTCGGCGTACCGCCGCAGGTAATCGCCGCCATCCTCGGCGTCGAGACCCGCTACGGCCGCATCACCGGCAACATCCGCGTGATCGACTCGCTGGCGACACAGGGGTTCGACCACCCGACCCGCTCGGCATTCTTCTTCGACGAGCTGACGCAGTATTTCGTGTTCTGCCGCGACTTCGGCTTCGACCCGCTGAGCCTGCGCGGCTCCTACGCCGGCGCCATGGGCGACGCGCAATTCATGCCTAGCAATTACCGCCGTCTGGCGCTGGACTTCGATGGCGACGGCCATCGCGATCTCTGGAGCCTGCCCGACGCGATCGGCTCGATCGCCAACTACTTCGTCAATTTCCGCCCGAAACAAAGCTGGCGCCGCGGCGAGCCGCTGGCGGTTCAGGCCCATCTGACGCACCCGCTGTCGTCGAAAATCCGCAGGAACGGGCACGCCACCGAGTACAGCGTCGCTGAACTTGCGGCCGTGGGCGTTGTCAGCGATGTAGCGCTGCCGGCCGGCACGCGCGTCGGTCTCATCGAACTGCCGACCGATGGCGGCACTCAATACTGGCTAGGCCTGCACAATTTCTATACGGTCATGACCTACAACCCGAGAATCTTCTACGCCATGGCGGTCACGCAACTGGCGCAACGCATCGAACAGCAACAGGAGTCGCAAGCACATTGACTCGTTTCCCCGCCCGCCCGCTGCTGCTGCTGAGCCTGTGCACCGGACTTGCCGCCTGCGGCAACCTGCCGACGCAATCCTCCGGCTCGCGGGGTGTTCGCGTCGAATCGGCCGGCAAAAACGGCAACAACGCGTCGCGCTACTCGATGGCGCAGGACGCCGCGCCCACGGCCAATGAAATTCCCGCGAATGTCGCCAACACCCCGGACGCGGTGCCGGTGCCCCTGCCGAAAAGCGCCAGCGGCAATGCGCCGACCTACCAGGTTCTCGGTAAAACCTATGTGGTGCTGGACGATGCCCACGGCTTTCATCAGCGCGGCTACGCCTCCTGGTACGGCAAGAAATTCCACGGCCACCGGACTGCCAGCGGCGAGCGCTACGACATGTACGCAATGACCGCGGCGCACAAGCGGCTGCCGTTGCCGACCTTCGTGCGCGTCACCAACCTCGACAACGGCAAAACGGCGATCGTCAAGGTCAACGACCGCGGCCCGTTCCACAGCAGCCGCATCATCGACCTGTCGTATGCGGCGGCGGCCAAGCTCGGCATGCTCGCCAAGGGAACGGCGCATGTGCAGCTCGATGCCATCGTGCCGGTCGAAGATCAGCCGGTGGTTGAACCGGCCGCCACCGCCGTTGCCACCGCGTCAATGTCGGCGACGCCGGTACCCGCCAAGCCCAGCAAGACCACGGAACCCGATCCACGCACGCTGATCGGCGGCGGCTATCTCCAGGTTGCCGCCTACCTCGACCCGCTGAACGCCAGCGCCCTGCAAGAGCAGCTGCAAAGCCAGGGCGTCAGCTCGGTATCGATCCGCACCCGCAGCGATGAGCAACCGCCGCTGCATCACGTCATTGTCGGTCCGTTTGCCGACCGCGACGCCGCCAGCGTCATCAGCGCACAGCTGTCGGCACTCGGCATGAAATCACTCTGGGTCAGCAACTGAGTGTCTTGAAATAAAATTTAATTGCTGCACTGCGATAAACTATTGGCCGCAAGGCTACACTCCTCCGAATCAAAGCTCCCCATGAAAAAAACTCTCCTGTTGTCACTGCTGTCACTGCTGGCCGGCTTTTCCATCAACGCGAACGCGATGCCGGCGCCCACCGCGCCGACGCTCGACGCCCACAGCTACGTGCTGATGGATTATCAGAGCGGCGAAATCATTGCCAGCATGAATCCCGACCAGCGCGTGCAGCCGGCCAGCATCACCAAGCTGCTAACGGTCTACATCGCCTTCGACCAGATCAAGAAAGGCCAGCTCAAACTCACCGACACCGCGCTGGTCAGCAAGAAAGCCTGGATGCAGGGCATCGACTCCAGCGAGTCGCGCATGTTCCTCGAGGTCGGCACGCGCGTCACCATCAGCGATCTGCTGCGCGGCATCATCATCGATTCGGGCAACGACGCCGCGGTGGCGCTGGCCGAGGACATCGCCGGCAGCGAAGACCTGTTTGCGCAGATGATGAACCAGTACGCCAAGAAGCTGGGCATGACCAACAGTCACTTCGCCGACGCCAGCGGCATGCCTAATCCCGAGCACTACGTCACAGCGCGCGACGTCGCCACGCTGACGCGCGCGCTGATCGAGAATTTCCCAGAGCTCTACAAAATTTTTTCCGAAAAAGATTTCAAGTACGGCAAGGTCGCCACCCAGCACAACCGCAACGGCCTGCTGTGGAAAGACCCGACCGTCGACGGCCTCAAGACCGGTCACACCCAGGCCGCCGGTTATTGCCTGGTCGCGTCGGCGCTGCGCGATGGTCGCCGCCTGGTCTCGGTGGTAATGGGCGCGCAGTCCTGGGCCAATCGTGAATCCTACAGCCTCGAACTGCTCAACTACGGCTTCCGCTTCTTCGAGACCGACCAGATGTTCGGCCCGCAACAGCCGGTCAGCACGGTGCGCGTGTGGAAGGGCGCGGAAGAGCAACTGCCGATCGGCGTGACGCCGGCCGTGGTCATGGCGCTGCCGCAGGGCTCGCGCAGCCAGCTCAAGTACACGACCCAGATCACCACGGTGCCGGTGGCGCCGATCGCCATCGGCCAGAAGCTCGGCACGGTCTCGATCACGCTCGACGGCAAAGTCATCCGCACCGAGCCGCTGGTGGCCCTCAAGGCGATTCCCCAGGGCAGCCTGTGGCAGCGTCTGAGCGACTCCGTGGCGATGATGATCAACAGGTAACAAGACGGGAATCGGGAATTGAGAATCGTGAAAAACCGGACGGCGCTGCTTTTTCCGTGACGATTCCCGACTCCCGATTCCCGGTTTTTCGCCATCTCGGCCGGCAAGACTATGCCGACACCTACGCTGCGATGCGCGCTTTCACGCACGCGCGCAGCGCAGACACGCCGGATGAAATCTGGCTGCTCGAACATCCGCCGGTGTTCACCCAGGGCCAGGCCGGCAAACCGGAACATCTGCTGATGCCGGGCGATATTCCGGTCGTGCAATCGGATCGCGGCGGACAGGTCACCTACCACGGCCCCGGTCAGCTGGTGGGCTATGTGCTGCTCGATCTGCAACGCCTGGGCTACGGCATCCGCTCACTGGTGACGCGGCTGGAAGACGCGCTGATTGCGACGCTGGCGGGCTACGACATCCCGGCGCAATCGAACCGCGAAGCGCCCGGCGTCTACGTCAACGGTGAAAAAATCGCCTCGCTCGGACTGCGCGTGCGCAACGGCCGCACCTACCACGGGCTGGCGCTGAACGTGGACATGGACCTGGAGCCGTTCAGCCGCATCAATCCCTGCGGCTACCAGGGCTTGAAGATGACGCAGGTGAAAACGCTGGGCGGCCCCGGCGACCTGTCGCGGGTCGGCGACGATCTGCAAAAAAATCTGCTGCAACACCTCGGATACCCTCGGTAAGCGTCACCCGCTGCGCCGGTTCAGGTCGGAAGCAATGTTATATATTAATATATAATAATAGTTTAATTATATAATATATAACAAAGATACTCGACTTTACCGCGACAGCGGGTCAGCGCATTTTCAGCCGCAGGCGTCTTCCTGCGCATCCGCACGCGTGCGGTTGGCGTATTTCCCGGCAGTGTGCGTGACTCGTCGCATCTACAGTAAGATTGCCGTCCCGCTTACCGCACGCTGCGGTGACGTACAATTCCCAATTCATGACCTCACAGCCCCTGACCGATGACCTGCTGGTGCGTGTGCGCGGCCTGAGTTTCAGCCGCGGAACGCGGCCGATCTACGACAACGTCGACGTGGAGATCCCGCGCGGCAAGGTCACGGCGATCATGGGCCCGTCCGGCACCGGCAAGACCACCCTGCTGCGCATCATCGGCGGCCAGTGGCGGCCGCAGACGGGCACGGTCGAGTTCGACGGCGTCGATGTCCATCGGCAGAACCGTCGCGGCCTCTACGAGTTGCGCAAGCGCATGGGCATGCTGTTCCAGAACGGCGCGCTGCTGACCGACCTCAGCGTGTTCGACAACATCGCCTTCCCGCTGCGCGAACACACGCGGCTGCCGGAAAGCATGATCCGCGATCTGGTGCTGATGAAACTCGAAGCGGTCGGCCTGCGCGGCGCGCGCGATCTGTTTCCGTCCGAACTCTCCGGCGGCATGGCGCGGCGCGTGGCGCTGGCGCGCGCGATCGCACTGGACCCGCAACTGGTGATGTACGACGAGCCGTTCACCGGCCAGGACCCGATCTCGATTGGCGTGCTGATGCGCCTGATCCGCAGCCTCAACGATGCGCTCGGCCTGACCTCGATCATCGTCTCGCACGATGTCGCCGAGGTGCTGTCGATCGCCGACTACGCCTACGTCGTCTCCGGCGGCAAGGTACTGGCCCACGGCAGCGCGCAGGACATCAACAGCTCGAAGTCGGATTTCGTCGAACAGTTCCTGAAGGGCCTGCCCGACGGTCCGGTCGCCTTCCACTACAAGGCCCGGCCGTATGCCGAGGATTTGATGGGAGGGCACGCATGAAAGACGCCTGGGCGATCCTCGGCGGCATGCTGCAGGGCCTTGGCCGTGCGCAGTTCTTCCTGCTCGCGATTCTGCGCGCGATTCCGTCGGCACTGTTGCGGCCGCGCTTGATCGTGCAACAGATTTACGCGGTTGGCGCACTGTCGCTGATCATCGTCGCGATTTCCGGCTCGTTCGTCGGCATGGTGCTGGCATTGCAGGGCTATCGCACGCTGGTGGATTTCGGCGCGTCCGAATCGCTCGGCGTGTTCGTCGCGCTGGTGATCGTGCGCGAACTCGGGCCGGTGGTCACCGCGCTGCTGTTCGCCGGCCGCGCCGGCTCGGCGCTGGCCGCCGAGATCGGCCTGATGCGCGCCACCGACCAGTTATCCGGCATGGAGATGATGGCGGTCGATCCGATCCGCAGGGTCATCGCACCGCGCTTTCTCGCCGGGCTGATCTCGCTACCGCTGCTGACCATGATCTTCACGCTGATGGCGATCGGCGTCGCCGGCGGTCATGCCATCGGCGTCGGCCTGCTCGGCGTCGACGACGGCGCCTACTGGTCGCAGATTCACTCGAAACTGGCCTGGGGCGACATCCACGACAGCCTGGTCAAGGCGTTGGTGTTCGCGGCCGCAATCAGCTGGATCGCGGTCTACCAGGGCTACCACGCCGAGCCGACTTCGGAAGGCGTCTCGCGCGCCACCACCTCCACCGTGATGGTGTCCTCGCTGGCGATCCTGGCGCTGGATTTCATCCTCACCGCATTCATGTTCCATTAATTAAGGGGCAGGCAGGTAAACATGCAGTCAAGAGCTTTGGAAATCATCGTCGGATTTTTTGTCTGTCTGGGAATTGCCGCCATCTTCATCCTGACCTTCCGGGTGGCGGGGCTGCAATCCATCGAAGGCGGCAAGGGTTATCAGGTGACGGCACTGTTCGAGAATATCGGCGGCCTCAAGCCCGGCGCGGCGGTGACGCTGGCCGGCGTCAAGATCGGCCGCGTCAAGAGCATCGTCATCGACTCCGCCAGCTTCGAGGCCAAGGCCACGCTTGAAATCAGCGACAAGTACAACAACATTCCACTCGACAGCGGCGCCAATATCCTGACCGCCGGACTGCTCGGCGAAAAATACATCGGCATCGTGCCCGGCGGCGCCGACCAGAGCCTGCAGCAGGGGTCCACCATCAAGATCACGCAGTCGGCACTGGTACTGGAAAACCTGATCGGACAGTTCATGTCGACCATGGCCACCAAGGACGCAAAAGGACAGAAATGATGAACATGACAAAAAAATGGCTGAGCGGACTGGTTTGCGCACTGGCGTTCAGTTTCGGCGTACAGGCCGCAGCGCCTGCCGCCACCGCCACGCCGGATGACACCATCAAGGTCGCCGTCAACAACCTGCAGACCCTGCTGCAAAAGAACCACGACAAATACCAGGCCGACAAGCCGCTGTTCTACAAAGCCGTCGACGACTCGGTGACGCCGGTGTTCGACGTGCCCTACATCGCGCAGCTGGTGCTGGCCCGTCACTGGCGCACCGCCACGGCCGATCAGCGCAGCCAGTTTCAGGCTGCGTTCAAGGACATGCTGATCCGCTCTTACGCCAACGCGCTGCTGGAGTACTACAGCTCGGTGAAAGTCGACTGGCAGCCGGTGCACATGGACGCGGGCGCCACCGATGCCACGGTCAATTCGCGGCTGCTGCGCCCGGACAAGCAGCCGGTCTCGATCGGCTTCTCGACACACCTGGTCAATGGCGCCTGGAAGGTATACGACATCTCGGTGGAGAACATCTCGCTGGTCACCAATTTTCGCGCGCAGTTCAACAGCGAGCTCAAGAAACACAGCCTGGATGATGTGATCAAGCGCATGGAAAGCGGCGAATACTCCACCAAGGCTTCGGCCCAGAAAGACTGACCCATGAAGCTCAGCGGCGAATTGCGTTTTGCCACCGTGACGGCGGCCCTGAAACAGGCTGGCGACGCGGTGGACGAAGTGCTCGACCTGTCGGCGGTGTCGCGCGCCGACAGCGCCGGCATTGCGCTGCTGCTGGAGTTGCAACGTCGCGCACAGGCCCGCGGCCTCGCGCTGCGCATCGGCGGCGCCAACCAACAACTGCGCGGACTGGTCCGTTTTTTCGGGCTTGAGAAAATCCTCGAACTGTCCTGAGCACCGCCATGCCCATCCTGCGATTGCTGCCACGCCTGCTGGTCACGACCCTGCCCTTGCTGCTGGCGGCCTGCGCCCACAGCCCGATCGACGATCCCGACGATCCGCTGGAAACGGTCAACCGCGCCACCTACGCGTTCAACAACACGCTCGATCATTACGTCGCGCGGCCCGCCGCCAAGGGCTATCGCGCCGCGCTGCCGCAGGAAATCCAGAACGGCATCCGTAATTTCTTCGACAATCTCACCTATCCGACCGTCATCATCAACGATGCGCTGCAGGGCAAGGTCAAACAAAGCGGACTCGACTTCACCCGTTTCCTGGTCAACACCACGTTCGGCATCGCCGGCTTTCTCGATCCGGCATCGATGACCGGCCTCGACAAGCACGACGAGGATTTTGGCCAGACGCTCGGTTATTGGGGCGTCGGCCCCGGCTGGTATCTGATGGTGCCGTTCCTCGGCCCCAGCGATAACCGCGATCTGGTCGGTCGCATCGGCAATGCCTTCACCAACCCGATGATCTTCACGCCTTCGTCCGTCAGCATTCCGAGCACGGCCTTGAGTTTCGTGCAGACCCGCGCGCAACTGCTGGGCGCCGACAGCATCATCGAACAGCAGTTCGATCCCTATGTCTTCATCCGCAGCGCCTATCTGCAGCACCGCCAGAATCTGGTCTACGACGGCCATCCGCCGAAGGAAGATTACGACATCGGCAACTAGGTCGGATCACACCGAAATCCGGCACAACGCTGCCCAGGCATGCTTGCACGCACACCCGGAACGATCATCCCACCCACTTGCGCGCATTGCGGAACATCCGCATCCATGGCGTGAACTCGCCTTGGGCCTGCGGCCACCAGCTCCCGGTTACGCCCGCAATGGTTCTTTCCGGGTGCGGCATCAGGATCGTCACGCGGCCATCATCATTGCAGACGCCGGTGATGCCGGCGGGTGAGCCGTTCGGATTCTGCGGATAGTGCTCGGCGATGCCGCCGCCGTTATCGACAAAGCACAGGCTGACCTGCTGCTGGTCGAGCAACCGCTCCAGTCCGTTCTCCTCGTCGTCGAATACCGCACGTCCCTCGCCGTGTGAAACCGAAATCGGCAGACGCGAACCCTCCATGCCGGCGAAGAACAGGGACGGACTTTCCTGCACCTCGACCATCGTCCAGCGCGCCTCGAACTGCTCCGAGCGATTGCGCCGGAACGCCGGCCAGTGCGCCGCACCCGGCACGATATCCTTGAGCGCGGCGAACATCTGGCAGCCGTTGCACACTCCCAGCGCGAAGCGATCGTCGCGCGCCAGGAAAGCCTCGAATTCATCGCGCGCGCGCGCATGGAACAGGATCGATTTGGCCCAACCCTGACCCGCGCCGAGCACATCGCCGTAGGAAAATCCGCCGCAGGCGACCAGGCCGGTATAGTCCGCCAGCCGCGCATGGCCTTCCAGCACGTCGGTCATGTGCACGTCCACCGCTTCAAACCCGGCAGCGTGAAACGCCCAGGCCATTTCGGTCTGGCCGTTGACGCCCTGCTCGCGCAGGATCGCGACGCGGGGACGCTTGCCGACGGGAATCGGAAATCTGGAATCGGAAATCGGTTCAAAGCTGAGGCTGACCGACAGGCCCGGATCGTCTTTCGCACCGACGCCCTCGAACTCCTCGCGCGCGCAGTCGGGATCGTCGCGCAATGCCGCCATGCGGCGGCTGGTCTCCGACCACATCTTGTGCAGGCTCTCGCGACTGGCGGCATAAATCTCAGCGCCGTCCTGCATCAGACGCACATGATCATCATCCGCCAGCGTGCCGATATCGTGCGCACTCAAGCCCGCTGCATGCAGATGCTTCAGCACATCCGCCGCATCGGCATCGCGCACCTGCAACACCATGCCCAGCTCTTCGCTGAACAAAGCGGCCAGCGCGTCCGGCCCCAGGGCATCGATCTCGACCTGCAATCCGCAGTGCCCGGCAAACGCCATCTCGCACAACGTCACCCACAAGCCGCCATCGGAACGGTCGTGGTAGGCCAGCAGCCGGCCGGCGGCGTTGTGCTGCTGCACCTGCGCGAACGCGGCCTTGAGCAGGAACGCATCGTCGAGATCGGGCGGCACATCGCCGATCACGCCGTAGACCTGCGCCAGCGCCGAGCCGCCGAGACGATTCCTGCCGGCGCCCAGATCGATCAGCAGCAGGCGCGTGTCGCCGGCGTCGGTGCGCAACTGCGGCGTCAGGCTCCGGCGCACATCGGCCACCGGCGCAAATGCCGAGATGATCGCCGACAGCGGCGCGGTCTGGATGTGGTTCTCGCCGTCCTGCTGCCAGACGCTTTTCATCGACAGCGAATCCTTGCCGACCGGGATCGCGATGCCGAGCTGCGGACACAACTCCGCGCCGACCGCCTTCACCGTATCGAACAGCCGCGCATCTTCGTCGCCCTGCCCGCACGCGGCCATCCAGTTGGCCGACAGGCGCACGTCGGAAAGCTTGCCGATACTGGCGGCGGCGATGTTGGTGATCGCCTCGGCCACCGCCATGCGGCCCGATGCGGGCGCATCGAGCAGCGCCAGCAGCGGCCGTTCGCCCATGCTCATTGCTTCACCGGTCGTCGCGCCGAAGGCAGTCGCCGTGACCGCGCAATCGGCCACCGGCACCTGCCACGGCCCGACCATCTGGTCGCGCACGGTCAGGCCGCCAACGCTGCGGTCGCCGATGGTGATGAGGAAATTCTTGCTCGCGACCGCAGGCAGTCGCAGTACACGTTCGACGGCTTCGCTGAGCGAAGCTGGAGACGGCAGACGCGAGACCGGAGACGACACGCGCTGCGTATTGCGTTTCATGCGCGGCGGCTTGCCGAGCAGCACCGGCATCGGCATGTCCACCGGACGATTGCCGTCCAGCGCATCCTCGACGATGAGCTGTTGCTCGACGGTGGCGGTGCCGACCACCGCATACGGGCAACGCTCGCGCGCGCAGGCGGCTTCGAGCGACGGCAGGCCCTCCGGGGCGATCGCGAGCACGTAGCGCTCCTGCGATTCGTTGCACCAGATTTCCATCGGCGACAGCGCCGGGTCGGCGCTCAGCACGTCACGCAATTTGAAATGGCCGCCGCGACCGTCGGCGTGCACCAGTTCCGGCAGTGCGTTGGAGATACCGCCGGCGCCGACGTCGTGAATCGAGAGGATGGGATTGCGCTCGCCCAACGCCCAGCAGGCGTCCACTACTTCCTGACAGCGGCGTTCGAGTTCGGGATTGGCGCGCTGTACAGACGCAAAATCGAGATCGGCGTGCTGCGCGCCGGTCGCCATCGACGAGCCGGCCGCGCCACCGAGGCCGATCAGCATCGCCGGGCCGCCAAGCACCACCAGCGGCGCACCGGCGGTGACGGCGAGTTTCTCGACGTGCTGGGTGCGGATGTTGCCGTAGCCGCCGGCAATCATGATCGGCTTGTGGTAGCCACGGTTGCGGCCGTCCGGCGCAACCAGCTCCAGCGTGCGGAAATAACCGTTGAGGTTGGGGCGGCCGAATTCGTTGTTGTAGGCGGCGGCGCCGATGGGGCCGTCGAGCATGATCTGCAGCGCGCTGGCGGTGTGCAGCGGTTTGCCCCGATCCTTTTCCCAAGCCTGCTCAAAGCCGGGGATACGCAGGTTCGATACCGTGAATCCGCACAGGCCCGCTTTCGGTTTTGCGCCACGCCCGGTCGCGGCCTCGTCACGAATCTCGCCGCCGGCGCCGGTGGCGGCGCCCGGGTGCGGCGAGATGCCGGTCGGGGGGTTGTGCGTCTCCACCTTCATCAGGATATCGACGCGCTCATCATGGCCGCGCCAGACCTGATCGGGATCGCGGAAGAAACGCGACGCTGCGTGGCCTTCGATCACCGAAGAATTATCCGAGTACGCCGACAACACGCCCTGCGGGCTGGCCTTGTACGACTCCTTGATCATCTGGAACAGCGACAGCGGCTGCGCCGCGCCATCGACCGTGAACTCAGCGTTGAAAATCTTGTGACGGCAGTGCTCGCTGTTGACCTGCGCAAACATCATCAACTCGACATCGGTCGGATTCTTGCCGCTGCGCATGTAGTGCTCGACGAGATAACGCATCTCGTCGGCGGACAGCGCCAGACCCCAATCTTTGTTCGCGGCTTCCAGTGCGGCGACGCCACCGCCGGACTGGACGTCCGAGTGCGGCGACCCGGCGCGGACGCCGGGCTGGGAGCCGCCCTTCAGGACATCGACGGTGCGCAGGCTGCGCCGTGGCTGCGCGTCGAACACCTGTTGCAACGCGGCGGCATTGGTGAGCACCGACTCCATCATCGGGTCGTGCAGCTTGGCGAGAGCACTCGCATGCAGAGCGTGAATACCGTCGAACAGATAAGCACGGCCGCGCTCGATGCGCTGCACGCCGTGCAGACCGCAGACGTGCGCGATGTCGGTGGCCTTGCTGCACCAAGGCGAAGTGGTGCCGACGCGCGGCACCACGAACAAAGTCAGATCGGCAGCCGGCAGAGTCTCCGGCCCCGCGCCCAGCAAGCGGCGCAAGTCGGTCGCGTCTACACCGTCGGCATCGACCAGGAAAAATTCAACGGCGCGAAGGCCGCTGAGACCGGGGGCCTGCGGACGCAACTGCTCAAGCAGTCGGGCAATACGAAACGCCGACAGACACTCGACGCCATTGAGCACGGACAGGGACATTGCATTCCTTTTCGCAGTGTAGAAACGCCGCTCGCCAAACCACGCAACGACCGCGTCATTTTCTCATTTTTCGGCGGAAAATACGGCTGTGTGGCTTCTCAAATCGGCACCCGCTCTCGTATTCACGATTGAAATTATTGTTATATTTTATATACTATTAAATTATATATTTAATATATTAAAACAATATTTCGAACCCATACCAGCACAGCGGGTGACTCCAAAAAGCGACCACGAAATTCCTCAGGCAATCTCGCGCCAGTCGAGTCCGGTTTTCTGGTGCGCGCACACCAGCCACGGCGGCGCACTGCCTAACGCCGAAGTGGCCGCGGCCAGCGCCAGCTCCGGCGTGTTGTTCTTCTCGGAAATGTGGGTCAGCACCAGATGCTGCAAGCGCGAGCGGTCGATCTGCACTAGCAGTTCCGCCGCCTGCGCATTCGACAGATGGCCCAGATGACCGCCGACGCGGTCGCGCAGCTTGGGCGGATACGGCCCGTCCCAGAGCATCTGCATGTCGTGGTTGAACTCGAGCATCAGCGCATCGAGACCGGACAGGCACTGGCGCATGAACGGCGTCACCGAACCGGCATCCGACAGCACGCCGAGCCGGCGGCCATCGCCGGAGAGCACGTAATGCGCCGGTTCGCGCGCATCGTGCGGCACCGGGAACGGCTGCACCTCGATCTCGCCGACCGCAAATGCATCGTGCGGATTGAAACGCTGCACCTGCGGCACGCGCGAATCGGCCCAGTTGGCGAATGTCCCGGCGGTCATCCACACCGGTATGTTGTATTTGCGCGCCAGCCGCGAAACGCCGCCGAGATGGTCGTTGTGCTCGTGCGTGACGAGGATGCCGCTCAGGGACTGCGGCTCGACATTCAAC
>JBOICJ010000151.1:0-24204 GCA_050740035.1 Stenotrophobium sp.
GCCGACAAGCTCGACACGCTCGCCGGCATCTTCGCCATCGGCCAGAAACCGACCGCGAGCAAAGACCCTTTCGCGTTGCGCCGCGCCGCGCTCGGTGCGCTGCGCATCGCCATCGAAGGTCAACTGCCGCTCGATTTCGCCGTTTTGCTCAAAGCCGCACTGGACGCGCAACCCGTTAAAAAACACGACGGCAAGACCTTGCCGGAACTGACCGAATTCGTACTCGAGCGCCTGCGCGCCTACTATGGCGAACAAAATCTGCCGGTTGAAATGTTTGAAGCGGTGAAGAGCCTCAACATCACTACACCGCTGGACTTCGACACGCGCGTGCAGGCGCTGCGCGGCTTCTGGGAGTTGCCGGAGGCGAAAAACCTCGCCGCCGCGCACAAGCGCGTGCGCAATATTCTCAAGCAGGCGGGGAGCGCCACAGCGGTCGCGGTCGACGCCAAACTCTTCGAGCACGACGCCGAAAAAGCGCTGCACACCAAGCTGGCGGAACTGGAGCACACCAATGCCGTGGCCGGCTACAGCGCCAAGCTGCTGAACCTGGCGGCGCTGCGCGCGCCGGTTGACGCTTTCTTCGACGGGGTGATGGTCAACGCCGAGAACGCCGCAGTGCGCGCCAACCGCCTCGCGTTGCTGCGTGCGCTTGACGCAGCCTGCCGAGAAGTCGCCGATATTTCCTGCTTACCTGGATAACGAGAAAACCATGGACGAGCAGGAAACGCTGATCTGGCAAGGCACCCCTTCGCAGTGGACCAATTTCACGCTTTATCTCATCTGCGTGTTGCTGTGCTGGCTGGTCGTGCCGATCTTCGTCGCGCTGTGGCGCTGGCTGGAAACCAGCCGCCATGTTTACCGCGTGACCAGCGAGCGCGTGATCATCACCCAGGGCGTGCTGACGCGGCGCACGACCCAACTGGAACTGTATCGCGCCAAGGACGCCTCGCTGCTGGAGCCGTTCTGGTTGCGGCTGGTCAAGCTAGGCCATATCGACCTGGTGACCTCGGACCAGACCCTGCCGTTCCTGCGGCTGCAAGCGGTGCCCGACGCCGCCGCGCTGCGCGAACAACTGCGCAACGCCATCGAGCGCCTGCGCGTGCGCAAGGGCATCCGCGAACTGGATATCGGCGAAGTCCGCCACTGAGGTCCACATGAAACTGGTGATTCTCGACCGCGATGGCGTCATCAACGAAGACTCGGACGCGTACATCAAGTCCGTCGGCGAATGGCAGCCGATCCCCGGCAGTCTCGAAGCCATCGCACGGCTGTGCCAGGCCGGATACCGGGTGTTCATTGCCAGCAACCAGTCGGGCATCGGCCGCGGCCTGTTTGACTACGACGCGCTGTTTGCCATCAACGACCGCTTGCAGCAGTTGGCGAGCGAACTGGGCGGACGCATCGACGGCATCGAATTCGCGCCGGAAGCGCCGGAGCAGGCCAGCGACATGCGCAAGCCCGCGCCCGGCATGCTCAAGGATCTGGCGCGCCGCTTGCAGATCAATCTCGAAGGCATCTGTTTTGTCGGCGACAAGGCCGATGATCTGGAGGCTGCACGCGCGGCAGGTGCATGCCCTGTTTTAGTGCGAAGTGGTCGTGGCGCACGCACTGAAAAAGAGCACGACCTCAAGGGTGCCCGCGTGTTCGCCGATCTCGCCGCCTTCGCCACCGCCTTCATCGCTGCCGGCGGCAAGGCCGAAGCTCTGAGCGCCAACTGATCCGGCGCAAGTTCTGCCTCTTTTTGGCGCACAACACTCGATCACTGGCATTGGCTCAACTACTGCGGAATTCGCCCGGCGCGATCCCCGTCCAGCGCTTGAACGCCCGGGTAAAGCTGCTCTGGTCCGAGAAACCCAGCCGGAACGTCACCTCGCAGACCGATACGCCGGGCTCGCGCAGGTACTGCTGGGCGAGGTCGCAGCGGGTCTCGTCGAGGATCAGCTGGTAGCTGCTGCCCTCGTCCTTGAGCCGGCGTTGCAGGGTTTTCTCGCTCATGTTCAGCGTCGATGACACTTCCGCGCGCGCCGGTTCGCCGGCGGGCAGGCGCGAAATCAGCTCGGCGCGGACTTTTTCGCTGATGCGCGCGCCGTCGAAGCGGCGCAGGTATTCCACCACCACGCGGTCGTTCTGCCGCGCCAGTTCGGGGTTGGCCATCGGCAGCGACTGCTGCATCCATTCATGCGGAATCAGCAGCGAATTTTCCGCATCGCGAAAATGCACGGGGCAGTGGAAGTAAGCCTCGAACTCGGCGTGCATCGCCGCCGTACCATCGCGCCGCAGGCGGATTTCCACCGGTAGCTGATCGAGTCCGGTCAGCATGCGGCCAATCTTGTAATTCGAAGCCATCAGCAGGTCGATGCCCTCGTCCACTACCGGCGCGTTGTCGAGGAACCGTGCGACCTGTTTGACGCCGTGTTCGGTGTACTCGATGCGCAGATCGACGGCGTTGCTGACGATGCGCGAGTAGCGCGCCGCCCGTTGCAGCGCGTCGTCGAGATTCTGGCTCGCCATCAGCGCCAGCCCGAGACTGTGGAAGGTGGCGGGCTGCACATACGCCGCCGCCTTGAGTGCGAGACAGGGATCGCCGGTGACTTTGATCGCCAGCTTCCACAACTGCGCCATCCGCGACACCGGATAGCGGCCATTGGGCTCGCGCAGGATGGCCGGGTCGAGTCCGACCTGGGCGAACAGGCTCGCGCTGTCGAGCCCGCGCACTTCCAGTGCCCGCGCAATGGCGATGCCCCAGGTGTTGATCGTCGTGACTTCTCGCGCCATCGCTGTCTTGTCCTGCCACGCTCAGAGCTTGTCCCGCAAAGACAAGATTATCAGACTGTCCACGTTTAAGGTCAGCATCACCCAAATCTGTTCGCATCGAGCACGACCCGGATGAGCAAGCCCTACATTCATTACGCCTGGCACCTGTCCTATTTCAGCGGCAAGTCGCGCTGCTACCTGCAGTACAAGGGCATCCCGCACGTCGAGAAGGTCATCAACTACTACACCTACATGGTGCGTGCGAAGAAACATACGCAGGCCGCGGTGATGCCGATCGTGGTCACGCCCGAGGGCGAATGGCTGCAGGACACCAGCGTCATCATCGACCGGCTGGAGCAGCGTTTTCCGCAGATGCCGGTGGTGCCGTCAACGCCGGTGCAGCGCATCGCGTCTTACCTGATGGAAATTTGGGGCGACGAGTGGTGGCTGGTGATCGCGATGTACACGCGCTGGTGCCACCCGGAGAACTATCCGCTGTTCGAGCACGACGCCGGCAAAGGCCTGATGCCGTATTTTCCCTGGTTCATCCAGCGGCGCTTCGGCGCCAAAGCCGCCAACCAGATGCGCCACCATCTGCCGGGACTGGGCATCGTACCGGCGCAACTGCCGCTGCTCGAGGCGTGGACGCGCAACACGCTCGATCAGCTCGACCGGCATTTTTCGCAACTGCCGTTCCTGCTGGGGAATCAGCCTTCGCTGGGAGATTTCGGCCTGATCGGCCCGCTCTACGCGCATCTGGGCCGCGACCCCTGGTCGAAGCGCGAGCTGATCGACCCGCGCAAGCATGTGCGCGCCTGGGTCGAGCGCATGACGCAGTTGCGTCCGCACACCGGCGCGCTGCTGCCGGACGACCGGATCCCGGACACGCTGACGCCGATCTTCAGCGCGATGCTGCGGGAAATGCTGCCGCTGATCAGCGGCACCCTGCGCGAGGTCAAAGCAGTGCTGCCGAAGCTTGCGGCGGGCCGCTGCCTGCCGCGCGGTCTCGGCGAGATCGAATACCCGATGGGCGACGGCGGTTATCGCCGTCTCGCCATTCCCTACATCCTGTGGATGACGCAGCGCCTGCTCGACGTCTATCACGGCATGAACATGGTGGAACAAAGCGCGGTGCGCGACTGGCTGCGCGGTCTCGGCGGCGAAGCATTGCTGCAACTCGACATCCCGCGCCTGCAACGCGTCGGCCTGCGGGTCGCACCGGAATCCGCGGCCGCCTGACCGGCAACGCACAGAGCTTGGCCGTCAAGGGCAAGCGGGACGGACGCATCTGCGTATCATCGGTACAGCAAGGATTCCAGATCGCGCACACGCGGCGGAGGAGAGGATGGGGGAGCGGAGAATGACGACATGTCGGCAAATCGCGGGGCTGGCGATACTGCTGGCCGCACCCGCGGCCAGCGCGCAGAACCTGACCTACGACATCGGCGACCTGCATCTGGGCTTTACCGGCACCCTCACCACCGGCGTGCTGTGGCGCGCGCAAGGCCGCAGCACCGACCTCATCGGCAAGCTCAACGTGCCGGGCCAGCAAGGTCTGTGCACCGCCGACGATTGCATGTCGCTGACCGGCGATTCGGCGCCCAACCTGCGGCTGGTGCATGCGGCGGGTTCGTTCAGCGGCGGCAATCGCGACAACGGCGATCTCAACTACTACAAGCACGACATCGTCGATGCGTCCTCGCGCTTCACGCCAACCTTCAGCATGGCCTGGGGCGACTGGCGCGCCAAGGTGCGCGGCATCCTGTTCTACGATCCGGTCAACGACGGCTTCGACGAAACCCATCCGAACACGCGCTTCCAGCCCGCAAGGACGCGGCGCCCGGACAACATCACGCGGCAATTCGCGCGTGGCGGCGAGCTGCGCGAAGCCTACGTCTCGACGCTGATCCCGCTGGGCGAGAACGGCTACACCGTCACGGTCGGACAGCAGATCATCAACTGGGGCGAGTCGCTGCTGACGCCGCTCAACACGCTGAACACGATCGACCCGCCCGACGCCGTGCTCGCGCACATGCCGGGTTTTCAACTGCGCGATCTGTATCTGCCGGTACCGGCGATTTCGATCGGCGGCAATCTCGGCGGCGGCTTTTCCGGTTCGGCGTTCTACCAGTTCCTCTGGCGCGGCGCGCGGCCCGAGCCATCCGGCAGTTTCTTCTCGACCAACGACGTCATCGGCGGCGGCCGCTACCTGACGCTGGGCCTGGGCAATTACGCCGAAGACGCCGCGCAGAAATTCACCCCGGCCGGACTCACCGGCCTGATCAGCCGCTCGTCGCGCACCGCGCTGGTGCTGCCCGACAGCTACGGCGAACCGCGCAACGGCGGGCAATACGGTTTCAGCCTGAGCTACACCGCCGAAAGCCTCAACGCCACCGAATTCACCGCTTATTTCGCCAACTATCACAGCCGCCTGCCCTATATCTCGGTGGTCAGCGCCGACGCTTCCTGCACGCGCAAGATGCCGGCTGGTACGCCCGCCGACCTCGCGTTTGCCGCGGCCACCGTGGCCTGCACCGGCTTCAACCAGTCGTTCAACCCGCTGGCGCAGGAGCCGCTGCCGGTAGACACCATGCGCGTGTTCAGCGACTACCCCGAAGACATCCACATGCTGGGCCTGAGCTTCAACACCAATCTCGGCCCATGGTCGCTGGCCGGCGAATACGCCTACCGCCCCAACATGCCGTTGCAGATCATCGCCAGCGATCTGATTTTCGCCGGCGTCTCGCCGGCTTTTCCGCGCGACGACATCCATGTGCCGATCGATTCCGCAGCGCTGATCGGCATCAACTCGCCGTTCACCATCCCCGGCCACCGGCACGCGGTCCCCGACTTCATCAGCGGCTATCGCGGCCTCGGCGAGATCGCGCCCGATACCGTCGTGCACGGTTACGAGCGCTTCAAGGTCGGGCAGTTCAGCCTGCTCGGCATCCGCGTGTTCGGCGCCTCGGACAATCCCTTCGGCGCCGACCAGATTCAAGTGCTGGCCGAAGTCAGCGGCACGCAGATTTTCAACCTGCCGTCGCTGTCGCGCCTGCAGTTGCAGGGCACCGGCGATTTCACCCACTTCAGCCCCGGCGCCGACGGCACCGGCTCGAACGGCGTGCCCGATTCGCTGCGCATCAACCCGACGCAGCAGCACGGCGGTACACCAACGTCGCTGTCCTGGGGCTATCGCGTTGCAGTGCGCGGCCAGTACAGCAACGTCATCGGTACTGTCAGCCTGCACCCGACGCTAATCCTGTTCCACGATCTCAGCGGCATCTCGCCCGCCACCATTGACAACTATGTCGCTGGTCGCAAAACCATCAATCTCGGAGTCGACGCCGATCTGGCGCAGAGCTTCAGCGTCGGCGTGCAGTACCAGTGGTTCACCGGCGCCGGCGACAACAACCTGCGCAGCGACCGCGACAACTACGGCATGCACCTGAGCTACTCATTCTGATGACCCCACTTATACCCACTGCGCCCACCCGCTCTCGCAGTTTCAATCGAAACAAATGTTATAAATTATACTAATATTTTATTTATATTTAATAAATTAAAACAAATATGTTCATCGAATCGACGACAGCGGGTGACGGCAAAAACCCCGACAGGAGCCTGTGCAATGCCCGGACTGGCTAATCACCTGCGCCGCGTGACGGCGCCGAGCACGGTCGTCGCACTGTCGCGCCTGCAATGGCCGCGACGTCTGCGCAGTGCGCTGCGCCACACGCTGGGCCGGCGCGTGCGCATCGAACTGTTCTTCGCGTTCGACGACCCTTACAGCGCCATCGCCCTGCCGGGCCTGATCAAACTCGCGCGCGCACACGATGCCGATCTGGCGATCTATCCGCTGCTCGAGCGCGGCATCGCCGGCGACCCCGCCGCCGAGCAGCGCCGCCGCCACGCCGTGCACGACAGCCGCCGCCTGGCCCGGCGCGACGGTCAGGATTTCAGCCGCAGCGAACCCCTGTCGGCAACGGACTGCGCGTTTCTGGCGGCGTGGACCGAAGCCACGCGCGGCAGCGACGGCATGATCGCGTTTGCCGCCGCCGCGCTGGAACAGCTCTGGCTGCACAGCAGCGGCCCGCTGCTGCAAACCGATTTTCACAAGCTGCATCAGCAATACCTCGGCAAGCCCGCTCCGGCGCAAACACCGGCCAACGAAAAAGCGCTTGCCGCCAACACCGCGCGCCTGCACCGGCTCGGTCACTGGGAATCGCCGGCCGCACGCATCGACCGTCAGTGGTTCTTTGCGCATGAGCGCTTGCCGCAGATGGACGATCTGCTGCGTGCGCTGGGAGCGAAAACCGCATGAACCAGACCGTCGAATATTTCTTCTCGTTCCGCAGCCCGTACTCCTACCTGTCCGGGCCGCGCGCGTTTGCGCTGGCGCAGCGCTACGACATCGACCTGGTCTGGCGCGGCATCCGGCCGATGGCGATGCGCGGCCAGCCGCTGCCGCGCAGCAAGCAGTTCTACATCCTGCGCGATGCCGCGCGCGAAGCCGATCGCCTGGGCCTGCCGTTCGGAAAAATCCACGACCCGCTGGGCGAAGGCGTCTGGCGCTGCCTGACCATCGCCGAGCATGCGTTGCAGCGCGGCCGGCTCGCCGAGTTCGTGCTGGCCGCCAGCCGCGCAAGCTGGGCCGAAGGCGTCGATGTCAGCCGCGATGCGCCGCTGCGCACGCTCTGCGAGCGCGTCGGACTCGACTGGCAGGATTGCGTCGCCGCCATCAATAACGCCGAATTCCGCCAGCGCGTCGAAGACAACACCGCAAGGCTGGCCACGCTGGGCCAGTGGGGCGTGCCGACATTCATTTTCCGCAACGAAGCCTACTGGGGCCAGGACCGCATCCCCGATCTGGAAGCCGCGCTGCGTGCAGCGGGGCTGGAGAGGAAAAAAACCATGGAGCAGGCCGCATGAAAAAACTCGGATATTTATTGGTTATCGTTCTGCTGCTCGCCATCGCGGCCTACGCTGCGCGCAAGCCGCTGCTGCAACGAATCGTGACGTTCAAGATCGACCAGACGCTGCAGCGCGTGGACACCAGCCTGCTCGACGACGGCCAACTGCACGTGATTCTCTGCGGCACCGCCGCCGCGCTGCCCGACGTCGATCGCGCCGGCCCCTGCACCGCAGTCATCGCTGGTGGCCAGTTCTGGCTGGTCGATGTCGGGCCGGGGTCGTGGAGCAATGTCGACACCCTGAATCTGCCGATCTCGAAGCTCAGCGGCATCCTCTTCACCCACTTTCACTCCGATCACATCGGCGACCTCGGCGAAGCCATCACCCAGAGCTGGCTCGCCGGACGCACGCAGCCGCTGGATATCTACGGTCCGCCGGGTGTCGATCAGGTCGTTGCCGGTTTCGCACAGGCCTACGCCCTCGACCAGGGTTATCGCGTCGCACACCATGGCGCCGAGTATGTGCCGCCCGCCGGCGACAGTGCCGTCGCACACGCACTGCCTCTGCCACAAGGAACGGCCGCGCTGCCGGTGTTCGAACGCGATGGCCTGCGCGTCAGCGCATTCCTCGTTCATCACGAGCCGGCCAGTCCGGCATTCGGCTACCGTTTCGAGTATCGCGGTCGCGTCGTAGTCATCAGCGGCGACACCCGCAAAACCGAGTCGGTCATCGTCAACGCCGAGAATGCCGACCTGCTGATCCATGAGGCGCTGGACGCCGACATGCTGCATCGCGCCTCGGCAGAGGCCCGAAAACTGGGCATGAACCGCCTGGCCAAGCTGGCCAACGACCTGCCCGGCTACCACACCACACCCGTGCAGGCTGCTGAAGTCGCCGCCGCTGCGCACGTTCACAAACTGGTGCTGACGCATATTTTCCCGCCGCTGCCGAACACACTGGCGCGGCGGATGTTTTTATCGGGCACGGCGGCCGCGTTTCACGGACCTATCGTCCTCGGCGCGGACGGCATGCGCTTTGACCTCGAGCCCAAAACAGGAGCGGGAACATGAGTCAGGATAAGAAAACCGTGGAGGGCACCGATACCAGCCGGCGCCAGTTCATCAAGACGCTGGGGTTGTCGGGCGCGGCGCTGGCGACGGGCGGCATCACCAACGCCAGCGCGGCCACAGCGGCCACGGCAGCGACATCAACTGCGCCGGCGGCAATCCGGCGCAAGCGTCCCAACATCCTGCTGATCATGTCGGATCAGGAACGCGGCCCGGCCGATCTGCCGTCGGGCCTCGGTCTGAACGCGCACGAATGGCTGATGGAGCGCGGCGTGCTGTTCAACAATTTCAACGTCAACACCACGCCGTGCTCGCCGTCGCGCGCCAATCTCTACACCGGCCAGCACACGCAGCTCAACCTTGTCACCTCCAACGTCGGCGCGCCGCCGTTCCCGCAGCTGGCGCCCGATTTCCCGACGCTGGGCACGCTGCTGCGCGAGCAGGGTTACTACACCGCCTACAAGGGTAAATGGCATCTGTCGGATGTCACCACCGACGACGTCGTGCGCTATGGCCATCGGCCCAGCGCACGCAACGCGCTCGAGCCCTACGGCTTCGGCGACAACAGCGATTCCTCGATCGCCGACGGCGCGACCTGGAGCGGCTTCGAGCTCGATGGCCGCGTCGCCTCCGAAGCCAGCCAGTGGCTGCACGACAAGGGCAGCTCGCTCGACCAGCCCTGGTTCCTGGCGGTGAATTTCGTCAACCCGCACGACATCGTCTGGTTCGACGGCAATAAACATCAATTAGCCAAGACCCGGCTCGACCGCGATTTTCTGTCGCAGATGTCGCCACCGCCGTCCGAGGGCGTCTACACCAGGTACTGGGATGTGCCGCTGCCGAAAAGTTTTTACAGCGACAAGCTGACCGGCAAACCCTGGGCGACGACCTCGTATGTGGATTTCTGCAACGCCTGCTTCGGCCACATGGACCGCAATGACGAATCGCTCTGGCATGCGTATCAGAGCTACTACTTCAACTGCATCCGCGACGTCGACAATCACGCCCTCACCGTGCTGCGCACCTTGCAAAATCTCAAACTCGACGACAACACCGTCGTACTCTACGTCGCCGACCACGGCGACATGTGCGGCGCACACGGCCTGCGCCAGAAAGGCCCGTTCATGTACAAGGAAAACGTGCGCGTGCCGTTCATCCTCAAGCACCCGGACGTCAAGGGCGGCGTCACCACGCAGGCGCTGGCCAGCGCAATCGATCTGGTGCCGACGCTGCTGAGTTTTGCCGGGCTTTCCGACAGCGACCGCGCCGCGAAATATCCAGCACTCAAGGGCGTCAGTCTGGCGCCCGTGGTCGCCGACGCCAAGGCCCGCACCGCGCGTGACGACAAGGGCCACCTGTACGACTACTGCACCACGCTCTACTCCGATCCAGATGCGGCCAAGGCGATGATGCGTGACAAAGAAACCGCGAACTGGCGAAACCTGTTCATCGAGAGCTTGAAGGCCGGTCATCTCGGGCCGGTGCTGACCCATCCCGCACTGTTCCGTGGCGTGTTCGACGGCCGCTACAAGTTCGCCCGCTATTTTGCGCCGTCGCAGCATCACATCCCCAAGGATTGGCAGACGCTGCGCAAATACAACCAGCTCGAACTCTACGACACGCAAACCGATCCCGACGAGGTCAATAATCTCGCGGTCAATCCGGAGCAGCAGAAAGAATTGATCCTGTCGATGAACGCCAAGGTCAATGCCCTGATCATGGAGGAAATCGGTTTCGACGACGGCCGCGAAATGCCGGGGCCGGATTTTCTCTACCGTCTGTAAGTCGGCCATGATTCGCCGCTACATTGCACTCTGCTGCCTCTGCGCCGTCACCGCGTGTTTCGCGATGTCGGCGCAGGCCGCGCAAGCTCCCTCACCTGCCACGGTGAAACTGAGCGACGGCGATATCCTGTTCCTCGAAGCGCTGCAGCGCGGCTACGCGCTGGACGACATCATCGTGCGGCGTGAACTGGAGCGGCGCATGCGCGACGCGATCCTGCAAGCGCACCCGCTGCCTGATCCCGACGACAAGACGTTGGCAAAATTCCAGTCGGCCCACGCATCGCAGTATCGCGCAGCGGCGCGCTACAGCTTCGATCAGGTTTACCTCAACCGCACGCGTCACGGCGCGCAGTTGCCATCCGTTACCGACCAGATCGCGCAGCGGCTGCACGACGCACCGGAAAAATTCTCCGGTCTCGGCGATCCGTTTCCACGCGGCCAGCATTTCCAGGATCTCAACCCGGCGGAGATCGTCGCCATCTTCGGTTTCGCGATCGTGCAGAAAGTCCCGGGCCTGCCGATCGATACCTGGCAAGGCCCGCTGAGTTCGCCGCTGGGGCTGCACTTCATCCGCGTCACCGCCGTACAGCCTTCACGCGAGCTGACGCTGGCGGAAGCGCGGCCACGCCTGCTGGTGGATTACCGCGAAGCCGAGAAGGCCAGAATCATGCGCGCCGCATTGGCGCAGTTGCGTAAGAAGTACGCCAAAGCCAAGTCGTTACCCAAACCGGTCCCGACTGATGAGGACATCCCATGAACATCAGCTCAATCCGTTTACTGTGCGCCGCGCTGAGCCTGGCGCTCTGCGGCTGTGGCAGCAGCCAGGCACCCAGCATCGCGAGCGCCGGCTCGGACAGCGGCAGTACCCCGGCCGACGCCGGCACGCCGTTCAAGGAAAACGTGACCTGTAGCGGCGCCAGCGCGACGCGCAAGAACGCCTATTTCGGCGACATGCACGTGCACACGCTGTATTCGGTGGACGCCTATTTCTTCGATGGACTGAATGGTCCGCGCGAAGCCTATCGTTTCGCCAAGGGCGAGCAGGAGCATCTGCCGTCCGGCGAAACCGATCCGTATACGGCGGGTCGCCCCATCCAGCTCGACCGGCCGCTGGACTTCACCGCGGTCACCGATCACTCGGATTTTCTCGGCGACTGGCGCCTGTTGTGTCAGGTCAACGGCACCCTGCCGATCGGCACCAACCCGGCCTGCAACGCGGTCGGTCAATACCTGCGCGACAACATCACCACCATCGTCAACGGCGACCAGCCGGCCGCGTTCACCCTGCTCACCGCCGCATTTGGACCTCTGCCGGAGGCGACGGCAATTCCCTGGCAGGACGAACTCAAGATCGCCGACGAGGAAAATATTCCTTGCGGTTTTTCCACCTTTCCCGGCTATGAATGGACCTCGCAGAAGCACAGCCAGATGATTCACCGCGACGTCTATTTCACCGGCACCAACCTGCCGCAGGATGTCGCGCACGTCGCCACTCCGGAGGACCTGGTGGCGCTGGCCACAGGCAAAGGCACGTCGAGCAATGTCAACGACGACTGGCGCATCTACGATTACCTGGAGCAGAACTGCGATCCAACCAAGGGTTGCGAGACCATGACCATCCCGCACAACTCCAACCAGAGCAACGGCGCGATGTATCTGCCGATCGATCCGGCGACCGGCCTGCCGACCGGCCGCAACAATGCGCCGCTGACGCTGGCCGACGCCAAGCTGCGCGCCAAGTACGACCGCATCATCGAAATTTCGCAGCACAAGGGTTTTTCGGAATGCGCCGTCGGCCTGGGCATCTACGAACAGAGCTTCGATCCCGCGTGCACCATGGAGCTGGCCAAGAACGTCTGCCACGGCCAGCCCGACGACCCGCCGGAATGCAAGCAGGTCTGCACCGGCAATCCGCAGACCGATCCGGATTTCTGCCGCCTTACCACCACACCGGCATTTTCCACCGGCGTCTGTCAGCACGAAGGGCATGACGGCACCTCCGGCCCCGCCGCCAAGTGCGTTGCACCGCTGGACATGGCGCGCAACATCCTCGCCGACGGCCTCGCCATCGACGCCACGCTCGGCATCAATCCGATGCAAATGGGTTTCATCGGCTCGACCGACACCCATAACGGCGACCCCGGCGATGTCTCCGAGAGCAACTACCCCGGTCACGGCGGCATCCTCGACAACGACCCGCGCACGCAGCTCGGCTACTGGATCTGCGACAAGAGCGGCGAAGACCCCGCCGACCCGGCGCACTGCACCAACCGCCAGTTCCTCGATCGCGCGCGCGGTTTCAATCCCGGCGGCCTGGCCGGCGTCTGGGCGCCGGAAAATACCCGGCAGTCGCTGTGGGACGCGTTCCAGCGCCGCGAGACTTTCGCCACCTCCGGTCCGCGCATCCAGATTCGCACGCTGGCGAGCTGGACGCCGCCGCCGGCCGATATCTGCGACCAGCTTGCCGCCGGCAACAACCCGGTCGATACCGGCAAGATGGCGGGTGTCGTAATGGGCGGCACGCTACCGTCGGATGTCACGCAGGCGGCACCGTATGTGGTGGTCTGGGCCGAGCAGGACCCCGGCGGCAAGACGCCCGGCCTGCCCCTGCAGAAACTCGATATCGTCAAGGGCTGGAGCGACGCCTCCGGTGCGCGTCACGTCAAGGTGTTCGACGACGTCGCCAAGACCAGCGCTCTGGTGACGCCGCCTTCGCAGAGCGATTGCAGCGTGCAGCCCGCCGGACATCCGGCGATGCTGTGCGCGGTCTGGCACGACCCGCAGTTCAATCCGCAGCAGAATGCCTATTACTACGCGCGCGCTTTTGAAATCCCGAGCTGCCGCTGGAGCACCCGCATGTGCACCGCCGCGCACGTCGATTGCAGCAAGCTCGATCCGGCCAACGGCATGTTCAGCGCCGACAGCGGCTTCGCCGGCTACGAAGGCTGCTGCGCGATGACCGGCGCGCCCGGCAGTTTCACCGGCAAGAACGCCTTCAACACCATCACCGAGCGCGCCTGGGCGTCGCCGATCTGGTACACCCCGAATACCGCGCATTGATTTTTCTTCATTGGAGCAAACATGCTGACCCAGAAAAATTTTTGGCTGCTGCTGATGGCCGGCTTGAGCCTGTTTTATCTCTACGCGGCGACGCTGGCCTGGCACGGCCAGACCGGGCACCGGGCGGTGTGGGTGGCCGCGGCGCTGCTGATCGCGCACCTGACCGAAATCCCACTGGCCCTGCGTGCGCTCAAGGCCAGACACCCGGCGCTGCCGCGCCTGCTGCTCCTGACCGTGCTGTACGGACTGCTGTGGTGGGTGCCGGCCAGGCGCGGCATGTTCCGGGTGAACTGACATGCGCGATTTCAAGGACAAAGTGGCGCTGGTCACCGGCGCCAGCAGCGGCATCGGCGCCGAGATTGCGGTGGCACTGGCGCGCGCCGGAGCCAGCGTCATCCTCACCGCGCGCGATACCCGCAAACTGGAGGCCGTGCGCCAACGCTGTGTGCAGGCCGGCGGCAACGCCTGGGCGCAGGCCGCCGAAGTCAGCGACGCGGCGCAGATGCAGACGCTGGCCGATGCGGTACACGCGCGGCATCCGGCGCTCGACATCCTGGTCAACAACGCCGGCGTGGTGATGGGCGGGTTCACCTGGGAAGTCGAACCCGCCGACTGGCAACGCCTGTTCGACATCAATGTGATGGGCGTGGTGCACGGCATCCGCGCCTTCGTGCCGAAGATGATCGAGCGCCGCCAGGGCGGCCACGTCGTCAACATGTCCTCGGTGTCCGGGCTGATCGGCACCCGCGGCATGGGCACCTACAGCGCCAGCAAATTCGCGGTGGTCGGCCTGTCCGAATCGCTGCGCATGGAACTGCACCGCCACCGCATCGGTGTCAGCGTGGTCTGCCCCGGCTACGTCAAGACGCCGATCCAGGACAAGGTCAAGATGGTCGGCCTGTTGTCCAGCCCCGACGCGCAGGCGCGGGTACAGCGCGAATTCGCCAAGACCACGCTGCTACCCGCAGCCGTTGCGGCGCGCACGCTCAAGGCGATCCGCCGCAACGAGTTCATCGCCGCGATCGGCCGCGAGGCGCTCATGGTGCGCACGCTCAAGCGCTGGGCGCCGGGTCTGCTCGAACGCGCGTTGCGCGGATGATCCGATGAACGCCGCAGCGCCGTACACGCTGTATGTCTTTTACATCTCGTATTTCAGCGGCAAGATGCAGGCCTACCTGCGTTACAAGGGCGTTGCGCATGAAACGGTGGAACCCAAGTGGGGCGGTGAACTGCTCAGGCTGATCTACCCCAACACCGGCCTGATGAAGGTGCCGGTGGTGCGCACACCGGAGGGTCAGTGGCTGGCGGACTCGACGCCGATGATCGACTGGTTCGAGCAGCGCTTCGCGGACGCCGGCGTCATCCCGCAAGACCCGCTGCAGGCGTTTTTCTGCCGGCTGCTGGAAGACTACGCCGATGAATGGCTGTGGCGCCCCGCGCTGCACTACCGCTGGAGCTACGCGGCCGATGCGCAGGCGCTGTCGCGACGGTTTTCCGAGACTTTTCTCAGCGAGCAGCCGATGCCGAAATTCGCCACCGCCGCGATGCTGCGCGAGCGCCAGCATCGCATCTATGTCGCCGGCGATGGCGTCACGCCGCAGACGCGTGCGCATGTAGAATCGGTCTACCTCGATACGCTGGACCGCCTGCAAGCCATTTTCACGAAGCAACCCTTCCTGCTCGGCGCCAAACCCTGCCTCGCCGACTTCGGTTTCTTCGCCTCGATGTTTCGGCATTTCAGCCTCGACCCGACGCCGAGCCTGATCATGCAAGCGCGCGCACCGGCGGTATACGAGTGGGTCGCACGCCTCTGGAACAGCCACGGTGCGCGCGGCGAGTGGGCGCCCGCCGGCACGCTGCCGCAGGGTTGGACGCCGCTGCTGCGCGATGCCGGCGAAGCCTACCTGCCTTACCTGCACGCCAACGCCATCGCCTGGCGCGAAGGCCGCAAGCACTTCGACTTCAGTGTGCAGGGCGTCACTTACCGCAAGCTGCCGGTGGTGCAATACCGCGTCTGGTGCCGCGAGCGCCTGCAGGCACACTGGCAGAACGTACCGGACAGCGCGCGCGACTCAGTCGAGCGCGTGCTGCGCGATGCCAGTGCCTGGGAGCCGCTGTTCCGCGACGGCGTCATTGCCTCGGGCCTGCATGACGGCGACACGCCGCCGCTGTGCCGTCCGCGCCGCGTGAGCTGGAGCGACCGCCTGACCCGCTTCATCACCGGCACGCACTGGCATACGCCGCGCGCCAGTCTGCGCAAGCTCCAATCGCCGCCCTGAGTTCATATCCATCATGAGGTCGTTGCCATGAAGCCACAGCTGTTCTGCCTGATGCTTGCCGCTGCCCTGCTCGCGGCGGGCTGCGACAAATCGTCCACCGTGCCGGCACTGCCGCCGGCAACCACGCCGCAGGCGCTGATCGCGCACAGCGCCGAATTCAAACAAGGCGTGGTCAAAGTCAGCGACGGCGTTTACGTCGCCATCGGTTACGGCATCGCCAACTCGACCCTGCTGGTCGGCGACGACGGCGTCATCATCGTCGATACGATGGAGTCAACGCAGGCGGCGCAGGAAGTGCTGGCGCAGTTCCGCAAAATCACCGACAAACCGGTGAAGGCGATCATCTACACGCATTCACATCCCGACCACATCGGCGGCGCTTCGGTGTTTGCCGCCGGCGCGGACGTGCCGGTGTATGCACAGCAAGGCGTCGCCGCCAACATGGACAAGACCGCCACCGAATTGCAGCCAATCATCACGCATCGCTCGCTGCTGATGTACGGTACCCTGCTGACGCCCGAGCAGCGCATCAACATCGGCGTCGGCGGCGCGCTCAATCTGCACCCGGGCTCGACTGTCGGCACGCTGCGGCCGACCAGAACCTTCGACGAGCAACTCGACGACACCGTCGCCGGCATCCATTTCCACCTGCAACACGCGCCCGGCGAAACCGACGACACGCTGTTCGTCTGGCTGCCCGAGCGCAAAGTGCTGCTCAGCGGCGACGACATCTACAAGGCGTTCCCGAATCTCTACACCATCCGCGGCACCAGCTATCGCGACCCAAAAGCCTGGGTCGCCTCACTCGATGCAATGCGCGCGCTGCACGCCGAATATCTGGTACCCGGCCACACCCGTCCGCTGATCGGCGCTGCGCTGATCGCCCACACGCTGACCGATTACCGCGACGCGATCAGCTACGTCTACGACCAGAGCATCCGCCTGATCAATCAGGGGCTGCTGCCGGACGAAGTCGCTGCGCGCATCCAGCTGCCGCCGAAGCTCGCGGCCTCGCCCTACCTGCAGGAGTTTTACGGCAAGGCGAGCTGGAGCGCGAAGTCGATCTTCGACGGCAACCTCGGCTGGTTCAGCGGCGATCCGGCCGACCTGCAACCGCTGCCGCCCACGGAAGTGGCGCAACGCATGGTCGCGCTCGCCGGCGGATCGGCAGCGCTGGACGACCGTATCGAGGACGCGATCAAACGCGGCGACATGCAGTGGGCACTGCGCCTGTCCGGTTACGCCCTGCGCAACACACCGGGCGACAGCCGTGCACGCAAGGCGCGCATCGCCGCCCTGCAGGCGCTGGGCGACGCCGAGGCCAATGCGCCGGCGCGGGCCTATTACCTGATGTCGGCCGGCGTGCTGGCCGGCGATTTCAAGCTGCCGGCCCACGCGGTTCTGCCGACGCCGGCGATGCTGCGCACGATGCCGCTGTCGCTGTTCTTCGACGGCATGGAGGTCAATCTGCACGCCGAGGACTGTCTCGATAAAGTGGTGAAAACCGCATTCGAGTTCACCGACAACGGCGAGCAATACACCTACATCGTGCGTCGTGGAGTCTCAGAGGTCGTCGCCGGCGTGGCGCCCGACGCCGACATCGTCGTGCAGGTGCCGGCGCAGACGTTCAAGGAAATGCTCGCGCAGCTGCGCAACCCGGCGCTGACCATCGCCACCGATTTCAAGGTGGTGAAAGGCAACAAGCTGGCGTTTGCGCGCTTCATGGCGCTGTTCCAGCCGAAAAAGCCTGACCCGCTGTTGCTGTTTTAATCATCAGAGTGGAGCGCGACGAAGAACACGCGGACGCCGATGCCTGGGGTCTGATCCCGGATCAGCGTCCGCAGACCGCGTAATCGCCGCGCTGGCGCTGGATTTCGACGCCGACCATCGCCACGCCTTCCACTGCATTCGGCTTGTCGATGCGCAGACGCAGCGTGTCGATGGCGAACTCGGCGAACAGCTTGCGCGACAGGTGTTCGGCAAACGTCTCCAGCAGCTGGAAGCGTTGCGCGGCACCAAACGCCACCACGGTATCGCGCACCGCCTGGTAATCCACCGCGTCGCGCACCGCGTCGCTCGCCGCGGCGGCATGCAGGTCCGCGCCCATTTCCAGATCCAGCAGCAGCGGCCGCGGCGCGCGGCGCTCGTGATCGTGCACGCCGATCAGCGTCTGCACCTGCAGCCCTTCGATGAAAATCGTGTCCATGCTATGCGGCCTCGAGTTCCGTCAGCGACCAGCGCGCGCGCAGCGCCAATGAGCCAGGCACCCGCTGCGCCTGATGCCGCCGCGCCCAGCCGACATAGGCGATCATCGCCGCGTTGTCGGTACAGAATTCATGGCGCGGGAAGAACACCGAGGCACCACGTTCGGCCGCCAGCGCGCCCAGCCGTTCACGCAGGCGCAGATTGGCGCCGACGCCGCCCGCCACCACCAGCGCGTTGAACCCGGTCTGCTGCAACGCGCGTCCGCATTTGATCGCCAATGTTTCCGTCACCGCTTCCTGAAAAGCCTGTGCGATATCGGCCTTGTCCTGCTTGGTAGCCGACTTGGGCAGCGCAGTCAGCACCGCAGTCTTGAGTCCGCTGAAACTGAAATCCAGCCCCGGCCGGTCGGTCATCGGTCGTGGAAATTTGTAAATGTCCGGCCGCCCCTGCTGCGCCAGTTTTGCCAGATGCGGCCCGCCGGGGTACGGCAGACCCATCATCTTCGCGGTCTTGTCGAAAGCCTCGCCGACGGCATCGTCGAGGCTTTCGCCCAAGACCTCGTAGCGGCCGACGCCGCGCACCGTCACCAGCAGCGTATGACCGCCGGAAACCAGCAACGCCACGAACGGGAACTGCGGCCGGTTTTGCTCCAGCATCGGCGCCAGCAAGTGACCCTCCATGTGATGCACCGCGATCAGCGGCAGATTGAGCGCTGCGGCGATGCCTGCCGCCACCGCGCCACCGACCATCAGCGCGCCGATCAACCCCGGCCCTGCGGTATACGCCACGCCGGAAAGCCCGCCCGGCTGCAACCCAGCCTGCGTCAACACCTCGCGGATCAGCGGATTGATCCGCTGCACATGGTCACGCGAAGCCAGCTCCGGCACCACGCCGCCATATTCCGCATGCAACGTCACCTGGCTATAGAGCGCATGCGCCAGCAACCCGCGCTCGCCGTCATAGATCGCGGCCGCGGTCTCGTCGCAGGAAGTCTCGATGCCCAGGATGCCCATAGGCGTGCATTTTAGCCTCCAGACACGGTCGAGGCAGACGGCTGTGGGACGATTGCATTACCATCAAGGCGCCGCGACAGCCGTTTTTTCAGGAATTGGACGTCAATCTCGGAGGAGGTTAGCAATGGAAAAGCAGCTCGACCCATCTCACATCATGCAGACGGCCACTGCATTCTGGCCATCCAAAGTCCTGCTCACCGCGGTGGAGTTGAAACTATTCACCGTCCTCGGCAAAGACTCGATGAATGCCGGGGACCTCGGCGCCGCATTGGGGCTACACCCGCGCGGCACCTACGATTTCTTCGATGCGCTCGTTGCCTTGAAATTTCTCGAACGGGACGGCGACGGGCCGCAAGGCCGCTACCGGAACACGTCGGAAACCGCGATGTTTCTCGACCAGAGGAGTCCCGCCTATATCGGGGGGTTGCCCGAGATGCTGAATGCCCGGCTGTTTGGGTTCTGGAACGACCTGGGAACCGCGCTGAAAACCGGCAAACCGCAGAACGAGATGAAGCACGGCGGCAAAGGCATATTCGAGGAACTCTACATGGACGAGGCCCGGCTCGGGCAATTCCTGGACGCCATGACGGGTTTCCAGGCGGCAAACTTTGCCGCTCTCGCCGAAAAATTCGACTTCTCAAAGTACAAGACGGTCAGCGATATCGGTGGCGCGCTGGCCTTGCTGTCGCGCGTGATCGGTGCGCGCCACCCGCAGCTGACGTTTACCAGTTTTGACCTGCCAGCGGTGTTGCCGCTGGCGAAGAAGCACATCGAGGTTGCCGGCATGGCACAGCGGATCACGCCGGTGTCCGGCGATTTCTTCGGAGGCGACTTGCCAAAGGCGGATATCGTGACCATGGGTAACATTCTTCACGACTGGAACCTGGAAAAGAAAAAAATTCTGATCCGCAAGGCGTTCGCCGCGTTGCCGCCCGGAGGCGCCTTTATCGCCATCGAGAACCTGATTGACGACGCTAGGCGCGAGAATGCTTTCGGCCTGATGATGTCGCTCAACATGCTCATCGAGTTCGGCGATGCCTTCGACTACACCAGCTCGGATTTTCGGGCATGGTGCGGCGAGGCCGGTTTCCGGCGCTTCGAATTCATCAATCTGGCCGGTCCGACGAGCGCCGCCATCGCCTATAAATAATTCCCCCGGTTAAAAAGATAATTGGGGACTGTCCCCAATTAACGCTGATTTGCGGCTAATCGCACTCGGGATTGCGCCGGGAGCACGATCCGCTTAGAATCTGCGCCCTTTTACTGGGGCGTGTGCCCCTGCCGCAGCTATCGAGAGTACCTGAATGCCTACTGTCCGCATCCGCGACAACGAACCGTTTGAAGTTGCCCTACGCCGTTTCAAGCGTACCTGTGAAAAAGCCGGTGTGCTGACCGACGTTCGCAAGAAGGAATTCTTCGAGAAGCCCAGCCAGGAAAACAAGCGCAAACGCGCCGCTGCGGTCAAGCGCCAGCAGAAGAAGGTTTCGCGCGAAGCGACACGTCGTACGCGGTTGTACTGACATCCCTATCAAAGACCGGGCCGTCCCTGGCCCGGACTGTTGAGGTCCGTCGCAACAAACGCGACGGACGATGAAATGGCCACTGATCTCAAAACCCGCATTCTTGAGGATGTGAAATCCGCGATGAAGGCGGGCGAGAAGCTGCGCCTGTCGGTCTTGCGCATGCTCACCGCCGAAATGAAGCAGCGTGAGGTCGTGGACAGCGTCGAACTCACCGATGCCGTGGTGATGGCGTCCATCGAGAAGATGGTCAAACAGCGCCGCGACTCCGAGAAGCAGTACCTCGACGGCGGCCGCCCGGAACTGGCGGCGAAGGAAGCCGACGAGATCAAGATCCTGCTGGCCTATCTGCCGCAGCAACTCGGCGATGCCGAACTGGCCGCACTGGTCGCCCAGGCCATCGCTGAAACCGGCGCCGCCGGCGGCAAGGACATGGGCAAGGTCATGGCCTGGATCAAGCCCAGGGTGCAGGGTCGCGCCGACATGGGCAAACTATCCGGTCTCATCAAGCAGAAGCTGAGCTAAGCTTCGGCCGTGGCCGGCCGAATTCCCGAATCCTTCATCCACGATCTCCTCGCGCGCACCGATATCGCCGAGGTGGTGGGCGCGCGCGTCGAGCTCAAACGCGCCGGCAAGGAGCTGCGCGGACTATCGCCGTTCAGCCATGAAAAGACGCCGTCGTTCTTCGTGTCGCCGGCCAAGCAGATGTTCTTCGATTTCAGTTCCGGCAAGAACGGCAACGCCATCGGTTTCCTGATGGAGTACGACCGCCTGAGCTTCGTCGAGGCGGTGGAAGAGCTGGCACATCAAGCCGGCGTGGAAGTCCCGCGCGAAAGCGGTCACGGCGGTGAGCGGCTGGTGCTCGACGGTCCGCTCGACGCGCTGGCGGCTGCGCAGCGCTTTTTCCGCGAACAGCTGCGGCATCACGCGCCGGCGATCGATTACCTCAAGAAACGCGGCATCACCGGCGAAACCGCCAAACGATTCGGCATCGGTTACGCACCGGAATCCTGGGACGCGCTGACCCGCTTCTATCCCGACCCGGCGCATGCGCTGGCGGCCGGCATGCTGATCCAGCGCGACGGCGGTGGCGGCGCCTATGACCGTTTCCGCAATCGCGTGATGTTCCCGATCCGCGACACCCGCGGGCGCGTCATCGCCTTTGGCGGCCGAACCCTCGGCGACGATCCGGCCAAATATCTGAACTCACCGGAAACGCCGCTGTTTCACAAGGGTCGCAACCTGTTTGGCCTCTACGAAGCCAAGCAATCCGACTCCAAGCTGCCGTACCTGATCGTGGTCGAAGGCTACATGGACGCCGTGATGCTGTCGCAGTACGGCCTCGTCGAGGCGGTCGCCACGCTCGGCACGGCAACCACGCGCGAGCACCTGACGCTGCTGTTCAAATCCACCAGCCGCGTGGTGTTCTGCTTCGACGGCGACCGCGCCGGCCGAGCCGCCGCCTGGCGTGCGCTGGATCAGGCACTGCCGGAAATCCACGAGGGCCGCGAGTGCGTGTTCATGTTCCTGCCCGACGGCCACGACCCGGACACGCTGGTGCAGGAAATCGGCGCCGACGCCTTCCGCCAGCGCGTGGCCGAGGCGATGCCGCTGTCGCAGTTCCTGCTCGGCGAACTGGCCAAGCAGGTCAACCTCGCCAGCATGGACGGCCGCGCACGGCTGGCGAGCCTGGCGCGGCCGTATCTGGAAAAACTCCGCGAAGGCCCGCTGCGCGCGCTGATTCTGGACGAACTGGGCCGCATTACGCGGTTATCCCGCGGCGACATCGAAAACATGCGGCCCCGCAAAGACGCTGCCGATGCCGCCAGCGTCGCGTCATCTCCGGCACGGCCGGAACCCGGCGCCGCCAGGCCGGTCAAGCGCGCCCTGCAACTGCTGCTGGAAAAGCCGGAACTGGCCGAGCAGGTGACCAATATCGAGCTGCTGCATCAGAGCGAGGCGCCGGGCGTCGCGATGCTGGTGGATGCGATCGATTTCTTTCACGCACACCCGCAGGCGCATGCCGCGCAACTGCTGGAGTTCTGGCGCGACACCGCGCAGGGGCGGTCGCTGGAACGTCTGCTGCGGCAGGAGGTCAATGTTGATGAAGCCACCCTGCAGCGCGAATTCAGCGAGACCATCGCGCATCTTTGCCAGAAAGGCCTGCGTGCCCGGGTTCAGCATTTGCTGGCCGAATCGCGCCTGCGTCCGCTGACCGATGCCGAAACCGGCGAAATCCAGAGCATTACTCGCGAATTGAGCACACGTCCCGCAATTTGAAGGAATTTTCAGGCTTTGACTGTATAATATACGGTTCTACCGCGGCCTTTTCCCCGGCTCGCCCCGTCTGCAAAGAGTCTGCTTGCCCATGACCACAACGAATCACTCCGTCGCTGAAAAACAGTCCCAGATCAAGGTACTGATCGCCCACGGCAAGGAAAAAGGCTATCTGACCTTTGCCGAAGTGGCCGATCATCTGCCGGAAGTGGTGGATTCGGAGCAGATCGAAGACATCATCAGCATGATTCAGGCGATGGGCATCCCGGTGCACGAAGAAGCGCCGGATACCGAATCGCAGCTGTTCTCCGAGCCGGCCGTGGTCGCCACCGCCGAGGAAGAGGAAGAAGCCGCCGAGGAAGCGATCACCAATGCCACGGTCGACGACCAGTTCGGCCGCACCACCGACCCGGTGCGCATGTACATGCGCGAAATGGGCAGCGTCGAACTGCTCAACCGCGAAGGCGAAATCCGCATCGCCAAGCGCATCGAGGAAGGCCTCGGCGAGGCCATGTTCGCGATGGCGCAATATCCTGAAACGGTCGCGATCCTGCTCGAGGCTTATGCCGAGTTCAAGGCCGGCCGCAAGCGCCTGGCCGAGGTCATCACCGGTTTCTTCGACCCGAATGCCGAGATCGCGCCGCCGACGCCGCCGCCGACCGCCGCGGCCGCCAAGAACGACGACGCCGAAGACGACAATGACGAGAGTGAAGGCAGCAGCGAGGACGAAGAAGCCGTCGATACCGGTCCCGATCCGGTGCTGACCGCCGAGAAATTCGACGATCTGCAAAAGCTCTACGACAAGGCCTGGGATGCGCTGCTCAAGATCGGCAGCGGCGACAAGAAAACCCAGGCGCGCCGCGAGGCGGTGGCCGAGCATCTGATGACGTTGAAGCTGTCGCCGAAGATCGTCGACGAAATCACCCAGAACCTGCGCAACCGCGTCAACAGCATCCGCGGCATCGAACGCACCATCATGCGCATCTGCGTGGTCGATGCCGGCATGGCGCGCGACGAATTCATCCGCCTCTACAAGGTCGGCGCCACCAGCGAAGACTGGGTGGTCAAGGCGATCCGCGGCAAGCGCAAATATTCGTCCGAGTTGAATGCGCGCAAGGAAGAGATTTTTGAATTGCAGGCGCAGCTGCGTCAGATCGAGGGCGACAACCTGCTGTCGCTCAACGAGATCAAGGACATCAACCGCCGCATGAACGTCGGCGACGCCAAGGCACGCCGCGCCAAGAAGGAAATGGTCGAGGCCAACCTGCGTCTGGTGATCTCGATCGCCAAGAAATACACCAACCGCGGCCTGCAGTTCCTCGACCTGATTCAGG
>JBOICJ010000152.1:0-7341 GCA_050740035.1 Stenotrophobium sp.
CATTCCGGCGCAGGCCGGAATCCAGAATTGCGAAGTGAATCTCTCAGCCACTGGATCCCGGCCTGCGCCGGGACGACAGTTTTAAAGTGCTGGCATTAAGGAGTTCTTAGCGCCCCTTGAATTGCGCCTCGCGGCGCTCGACAAAAGACCTGACGCCTTCAGCGGCGTCCTCCGAATGCATCAGCGGCACCGAATCCGGCAGCAAGCGCTGCGCCGCGGCCACCAGACTCTGTTCGAGAAACTGGCGCGAGGAGCGCAGGCTGCCATAGACCGCCAGCGGCGCCTGCTTGGAGATTTTTTCGGCGATCGCAAACGCGCGATCGAACTGTTCGCCCAGCGGCGCGACCTCCTGTACCAACCCAATGCGATAGGCCTCCTGTGCGCCGAACTCGTCGCCGGTCAGCAGGTAGCGCTGTGCGTTGCCCCAGCCAAACTCCTGCACCATGCGCAGCGTCGCGCCGCCAAAAGCGAAAATGCCACGCTTGACCTCGATCTGGCCGAAACGCACACCCTCGGCGCAGACGCGCACATCCGCCGCCAGCGCCAGTTCGATGGCGACGGTATAGCAGATGCCATGCAGCGCAAACACCAGCGGCTTGCCGACGCGCCTGGCCGGATCGAGTCCGAACGGATCGCGCTCGTTTTCCGGCAGTGCCGGCCAGCCGCCCTTGGCGATATGCGGCGCCCATTTATCGAGTTCCAGCCCGGCGGTGAAGTGCTTGCCATTGGCGCAGACCAGTCCGCAGCGCACTTCCGGATCGGTATCGAGCTGGCCGTAGGCGGCCGCGAGCTGGTGATACATCTCCACGTCGAAGGCGTTGGCCTTGTCCGGGCGATTGAGCGTAATGACCAGCACGTGGCCGCGCTTTTCAGTGAGAATCTTTTGTTCAGTCATGACATTCCATGATGTTGTCGAATTTTTGAAGTCCACCCTAACGAATTGCGCTCAGTCTTTCACTTTGAGGATGCGCTCGTGCGGCTGGCCCTCGCGCAACTCCCATGCGCGCATTTCCAGCACCCCCTTGGTATTGAGCGAAATCAGCAGATGCAGGCCGCCGCTGTCCAGTTCGCTGGCCTGCGGCACCGCGGGCGCCTGTGGGTGCGAGCGGCAACGCGCCCACAACTCATGCGCCGGCACTTCTGCTTCGCCAAGCCGGAAGGCCGCAGGCTGCTGATTGCGTGCCAATACCACGCCGCGGATTGCCAGCGGTTGTGCAATCTGCGCTTCGTGCAAAATCTGTATCGCCAGTCGGCGCGGCATCAGCAGCGGCGGTTCAGCCATGGTGTCCTCCACAGACGGGGCAATGCGGATCGGGCGCGATGCGCAGACGGTGCCAGTTCATAGCCAGCGCGTCCCACACCAGCAAGTGAGCGGCATCATCGCCGATTCCCAGTAAAAATTTCAGTGCCGCCAGCGCCTGCAGGCTGCCGACGGCACCGACCACCGGCCCCAGCACGCCCGCTTCCTCACAGGTCTCCTGAGCCTCGCCGGCATCCGGGTAGAGGCAGGCATAACAAGGCCCGCCGCGCCGCAGGTCGAAGACCGCCAGCTGACCTTCAAAGCGGATTGCCGCACCCGACACCAGCGGCTTGCGCGCCCGCACGCAGGCGGCGTTGAGCGCGAAACGGGTGGTGAAGTTATCGCTGCAATCGAGCACGACGTCGGCCAGCGCCAGCGCCGGCATCCAGTTGTCCGCATCGAACAGTTCGGTGGTGACTTGCGGATTGAGCGCGGCCAACTGGTCGCGCGCAGCGCCGGTCTTGCTGCGGCCGAGGTCGGATTGCCGATAGAGAATCTGGCGTTGCAGGTTGCTCAGCTCGACCCGATCGCGATCCACCAGCAACAAGCGGCCGACGCCGGCCCCCGCCAGATACAGGCTGGCGGCAGCACCAAGGCCGCCGACGCCGATCACCATGACGGTGGAATCGCGCAGCAGCTGCTGGCCATTGACGCCGACTTCACGCAGCACGATCTGGCGACTGTAACGTGCGAGGTCGCTCATGACAGAGGTGCACTCATGGCTTCATGCCGCCAGTGGCGCGTTCTTGCGTGGCCAGATCGCGGCGGGTTTGCACATTCGTGAAACCGGCGGCGCGCATCAGCTCGCGCACTGCTGGCCCTTGATCGCAACCATGTTCCAGCAGCAGCCAGCCACCCTGCTGCAGCGCCTGCGGAGCACGTGTGCAGATCATCCTGAGGCAATCGAGGCCGTCCGCTCCGGCGATCAGCGCCAGTTCCGGCTCGTGGCGCAAGGCGGCCAGGTGCGGATCGCCCGTGGCCACATAAGGCGGATTGGAGATCAGTACGTCAAAAGCGGTCTTGCCGCCGCACCCACAAGCCGTCAGGAACGCATCGAAATCACTTTGCTCGAATTGCACGTTGTTGATGCGCAGTTTTTCGGCGTTGCGCCGCGCCACGCTCAACGCCGCTGCTGAAACATCCATTGCCGTCACGGCCGCCTGCGGTAACTCCGTCGCCAGCGCCAGTGCGATCGCACCACTGCCGGTGCCCAGATCGGCGATGCACGCAGGCGCTTTGAGCGGCATGCCGTCCAGCACGTCCAGCGCCCACTCCACCAGCAACTCGGTTTCGGGTCGCGGGATCAACACCTCCGGCGTCACCGCGAGGTCCAGCGACCAGAACCCCTGGTCGCCGGTGAGATAGGCCACCGGCTCGCCTTGGGAACGACGCGCCAGCAGAAACTGCAACTGTTCGTCGGCCTCCACCGGCAGCGGCCGCTGCATGCGCCCATACAAAGCGCCGCGCGAGATTTCGAGCACATGCGCCAGCAGGAACTCGGCGTCGGCCTGCGGCGATTCGCTGCTCACCCCCAGCGTCCGCACCGCCTGCGTCAAGGCATCGGCGACGTTCATTCGCCCAACTCCGCCAGCAGCTCGGCCTGATGTTCCGACAGCAAGGGCTGGATCACCGGATCGAGATCGCCCTCGATCACGCGGTCGAGCTGGTAGAGCGTGAGGTTGATGCGGTGGTCGGTGACGCGCCCCTGCGGGAAATTGTAGGTGCGGATGCGCTCGGAGCGGTCGCCGCTGCCGACCAGTTTCTTGCGCGTGGCGGCACGCTCGCTCTGCTGCTTGCTACGTGTCGCATCGAGCAGGCGCGAGCCGAGCAGCGCCATCGCCTTGGCGCGATTCTTGTGCTGGCTGCGTTCCTCCTGGCATTCGACCACCACACCGGTCGGCACGTGGGTGATGCGGATCGCCGACTCGGTCTTGTTGACGTGCTGGCCGCCGGCGCCGGAGGAACGATAAGTATCGATTTTGAGATCGGCCGGGTTGATCTCGATCTGCGCCTCCTCGACTTCTGGCAGCACCGCGACGGTCGCCGCGGAAGTATGGATGCGGCCCTGCGCCTCGGTCTCCGGCACGCGCTGCACACGATGCGCACCCGACTCGAATTTGAGTTGCGAGTACGCACCGTAGCCGACGATGCGCGAGATGATTTCCTTGTAGCCGCCGTGCTCGCCTTCGCTCAGCGACAGCACTTCCAGCTGCCAGCCCAGCGACTGCGCGTACTGTGCGTACATGTGGTGCAGGTCGCCGGCGAAGATCGCCGCCTCGTCGCCGCCGGTGCCGGCGCGGATTTCGAGGAACACGTTGTTGCCGTCCAGCGGGTCCTTTGGCACCAGGTAGCCATGCAATTCCTGTTCGAATTTTTCCAGACGAATCTGCGCATCCGGCAGTTCGGCATTGGCCATCTCGCGCAATTCGCGATCGGCATCCGACTGCATCTGCCGCAGGTTTTCGATCTCGCGACGCGTCGACTCGTAAGCATTGAAGGTATCCACCAGCGGACCAAGCTGCGCGTACTCCTGCGACATGCGCCGGAACTTGTCGTTGTCGCCGATCACCGCGGGCGACGACAGTTCCGCCGCGATTTCCTCGCGGCGCTCGACCATCTGCTGGAGCTTGCTGTAAAGGCTGGGTTTCATGCTGCACTCTCGATCGGTATTGCCGCAGTCGCGCAGTGCCTTGTCGAATAACCGCCCCGCTCCGTACAAAGCCCCGCGTCGTCCCGGGATGAATCCTTTGCCGGGCTAATCTTCCTGCAGGTCGAACAGGCGGCGCGAGGCGTTCAGCAGCAGCGCCTGGTCAACCGCGCTGGCGTGGCGCAGCGCGTGGCTGGGCGCGTGCATGAGCTTGTTGCTGAGCGTGTCGGCGATGAACGCCATCACCGCTTCCGGCGACTCGCCGGCGGCCAGGCGGCGGCGGGCTTTTTCGAGGACGGCATCACGATGACGGCGCGCGCTTGCGCGAATCTGCTTGATCGTCGCCGCCGCGTCGCGGCCTTCGAGCCAGTGGGTGAATTCCTCGGCGTATTCGCGCACCAGCACCTCGGCCTGCTGCGCCGAGGCCGCGCGCAGCCGGGTGTTGTCCTCGATCACCGTGCGCAAATCGTCGACGGTGTAGAGATAGACGTCTTCCATGTCGGCGATGCGCGGATCGATATCGCGCGGCACCGCCAGGTCCATCATGAACACCGGCTTGCGGCGGCGGCGCTTGCCGGCGGCGCGCTGCATCGCCGCCTGCTCGACCACGAAACCCCGCGCGGCGGTGCTGGAGATCAGCAGGTCGGCATCGCCCAGGTAACCGGGCAGATCGTTGAGGCTGATGGCGTAGCCGCGCACTTCGCGCGCCAGCTTCTCGGCGCGTTCGAGGCTGCGGTTGGCGACGATGATGCGGCCGATGCCGTATTGATTGAGATAGCGCGCGATCAGCTGGATCATCTCGCCGGCACCGACCAGCACCGCGGTTTCGCTTTGCAGGTCGCTGAAAATGCGCCGCGCCATCTGCACCGCCGCATACGCCATCGACACCGGATGCGCGCCGATCTGGGTGCGGTTGCGCACCAGTTTGGCCACCGCGAACGCGTGCTGGAACAGGCGCGACAGTACCGGCCCCAGCGCATGCATCTGGTTAGCAGTGGCGTAGGACTGCTTCATCTGGCCGAGAATCTGCGGCTCGCCCACCACCATCGAATCCAGACCCGACGCCACCCGCAGGCTGTGCGCGACGCTGCCGGTGTCACGATGGGTGTAGAGGAATTTTTCGATATAGCCTTCCGGCACCTGGCGCTCGCGCCGCCACCACTCCAGCAGGCGCGGCTCCTCGTCGGGCGCCGCCACGGTGATCAGCTCGGTGCGGTTGCAAGTCGAGATGATGGCGGCTTCGTCCACACCCGGCAGCGCGCGCAGCCGCGTCAGCGCCCCAGCCAGATCGCTGTCGGTGAACGCCAGCCGTTCACGCGCATCCAGCGGCGCGTTGTGGTGGGACAGTCCTAGCGTGATCAGAGCCATATGGATGCTGATTTTCCGGCATCCGCTCGGCTGCGCACAAGCAAAAGGCCGTTTGCCGTTGTCAAAGCCCCACCCGCTGTCGGCTCAGGTGCGCAAATTAATGTTATATTATATATACTATTATTAATAATATATGATAATATTTAACATTATTTTTCAACTTTCCTGGCACAGCGGGTGGCGCAAGAATCACCGCGGCCGCGTTGCACGCACACCCGATATGATAGAAAGGTCGCAAGGCATCATCCCATTTCAGAACCCGACGAATCCTGTGAATCATTCCCGCAAGACGCGCTTCCCCGATCCCCGTTCCGCCGCAGCGCTGGCCCTGAGCCTCTTGCTCAGCGCCTGCGCCACCCATCCCGCCAGCAGCGTCGCGCCCGCCACCGCTCCGGTCGCGGAAACCGGCGTCACGCTGACCCCGGTCGAGGCCGCCAAACAGGCCGCCATCGAGGCCCGCAAGCAGGCGCAGTTCCAGATCATGACCGGCGAAATGGCCGCGGGGCGCAACCAGCCGGACATCGCCGCGCATGAATTCCTCGGCGCGCTCGACCACTACCCGGACAGCGCGCTCGCCAGCCGCACCACTTCGCTGGCCCTGGCCGCCAACGACGCCGAACTGGCCGAAGCCGCGGCCACGCGCTGGTTGCAGATCGATCCCAGCGCCGAGAGCGCGCGCGAAGTGCTGGCGCGCCTGGCGCTGCGGCGCGGCGCGGTCGATGACACGCTCGTGCAGTGCCAGGCCATCGTCGCAGCCAACGCCGACGGGCCCGGCAAGGGCCTGCTGTACGTCGCACGCCTGCTCAATCAGGCCGACAACAGTTCCGGCGTCACTGCGCTGCAAGTCATGGACAAGCTGGTGGCGCAGTGGTCATCGCTCGCCGATGCGCATCAGGCGATGGGCATCCTCGCGCTGCGTTTCGGCAAGCTGGAACTGGCCGAGGCGGCAGCGCACGAAGCCATCCGCCTCGACCCGAAAGACCCCGACCACGACTTTCTGCTGGTGGGCGTGCTGGTCCGGCAGAACCGCCTCGACGACGCCGACCATGAAATGAGCCAGTTGCTCAAGAACCATCGCGACAAGACCGCCGACCTGCGCATGTCCTACGCGCGACTGCTGCTGGAATCGAATCAGCGCGACCACGCGCATGCGCAGCTCGAAACCCTGCTCAAGGAAAATCCGGGAGACAGCAACGCCCGCTACGCGCTCGGCGTGATGGCGCTCGACGATCAGAAGCTCGATCGGGCCGAGCAATTGTTCAAGCCGCTGCTCAAGGGCAAGCACCAGCTCGATGCGCTCTACCAGATGGGCCGCGTCGAAGAGGCGCGCAAGAATTATCCGGCGGCGCTGGCGGATTACCAGGCGGTCACCAGCGGCACCTCGGCGATCGATGCCGCGGTGCGCAGCGCCTACGTGCTGGCGCAGCTCGGCCGCATCGATGAAGCGCAGGAGCTGATGCAGGATCTGCGCGCGCAGGTGCCGCAGCTGTCGCAGCGTTTCTATCTCACCGAAGGCGATCTGCTGACCAACGTCAACCAGGACACCCGCGCGCTGGCCGTGTACAACGAAGCGCTGGGCCAGTTCCCGGACGATCCCGACCTGCTCTACGGCCGCTCGCTGGTTTATGAGCGCAACAACCAGATCGATCAGGCCGAACAGGATCTGCGCACCATCATCGCCGGCAACGCCGACGATGCCCGCGCGCTCAACGCGCTCGGCTACATGCTCACCGTCCACACCAAAAATTACGATGAGGCCAAGAAATTGATCGGCCGCGCGCTGGAACTCGACCCGGACGACGCCGCGATCATGGACAGCATGGGCTGGGTGCAGTACCACCTCGGCGACACGACCGACGCGCACAAGCTGCTGCAGGCGGCCTACGCCAAATTCCCCGACCCGGAAGTCGCCGCGCATCTGGGCGAAGTGCTGTGGGCGCAGGGCGACAAGGACGGCGCCCGCGCGGTCTGGACGCAGGCGCTGAAGAAGGCCCCCGATCAGCCGACGCTGCGCGCCACCATAGAG
>JBOICJ010000153.1:0-3399 GCA_050740035.1 Stenotrophobium sp.
TTCCAGTTCCAGGTCGCCGAGCGTCTGCTGTTCACCATCCTGCATCACATTTTCGTCTACCGCGAAATTCACGGCGACCTGCATCCGGGCAACGTCATGATCGGCTCCGACGGCGCGCTGCATCTGATCGACTGGGGCAACGTCGTTTCGCTCGATGGCAAGTGGGGTGCGGTCTGGGATTACCTGGCCGGTGCCGTGCTGGCCGATACCGATCTGCTGACCGACGCCCTGATCCGGGTCAGCACGCAGCCCGAGGCCAATCGCGCGCGGCGCGCCGAGATCAAGGCTTATCTAGACGAGACGATCAAGAAGAAAAACGTGCGCACCCTGACCCGGCGCAATTTCGTATTCGAGCTGCGCCGCGGCGGCATGGCGGCGCTGCACCGGCGCGGACAGGCGGTGCTGCACCTGATGTCGAACACGCAGCAGATCGGCGTGGTACTGCAACGCGACTACCTGCATCTGTCGCGCGCTTTGTTCGCCGCAACCGGCAGCTTCGGTTCGCTGTACGAAGACACACCGAAGAAATATCTGGCGCGCGATGTCCTGTTGACGCTGGCGCGCATGCCGCTGACGCTGACGCAGAGTCAGGTGCAGCGCACGGCGGCGAGCTGGCGCCTGCGCCTGTCGCGGCTGCCGATGCCCGAGGCCCTGCGCAAGCGCCTGAAACCGCCACAGGCGGCGCTGCCGACCCGGCCCGTGGTGCAAAACTGATGCTGTATCCGTTGGCGCGCACGGCCTTGTTCCGCCTCGATGCGGAGCAGGCGCACAATCTGACGATCAAGCTGTTCAGCGAATTTCCGCGGCTGGCGACGGCGCCGTTCTGCCAGAGTGTGCGGCCCGATCCGGTCATGCTGATGGGATTGCGGTTCCCCAACCGCATCGGGTTGGCCGCCGGGCTGGACAAGAACGGCGAGTGCATCGCCGCGTGGGGACGGCTCGGATTCGGTTTTGTCGAGATCGGCACGGTGACGCCGCGTCCGCAGCCGGGAAATCCCAGGCCGCGCATGTTCCGTCTGCCGCAGCAGCAGGCGATCATCAACCGGCTCGGCTTCAACAACAAGGGCGTGGATTATCTGCTGGATCGTGTCCGCGCCAGCCGCGAAAATTTCCAGGGAATACTGGGCATCAACATTGGTAAGAATTTCGACACGCCGATCGAGCGCGCCAGCGACGATTACGCCGAATGCCTGCGCAAGATTTACCCGTTCGCCGATTACGTCACCATCAATATCTCCTCGCCGAACACCAAGAACCTGCGCGACTTGCAGCAGGAGTCGCAGCTGCATGATCTGCTGTCGCGGCTGACGCTGTTGCGCGCCGGGTTGGCGCAACAGCACGGCGTGCGCCGGCCCATGCTGGTCAAGATCGCACCGGATGTCTCGGCCGCGCAGATCGAGCAGATCGCAAAAATTGCGCGTGAACTCGACATCGACGGCCTGATCGCCACCAACACCACGATCAGCCGCCCGGCACAGCTGGCGGGCGTACGGCACGCGGCGGAGCAGGGTGGGCTCTCCGGCGCGCCGCTGCGCGAATTGGCCGATGCAACGCTGCGGCGTCTGCGCACGGCCGTTGGCCATGATTTCGTGCTGGTGGGCGTCGGCGGAGTGACCCAGGCCGGGCACGCACGCGCCAAGCGCGATGCCGGTGCCGACCTGGTGCAGATCTACACAGGCTTCATCTATCGCGGACCCGAATTGGTGGCCGAATGCGCCCGTGTGCTGGCATGAGCCAATTTTCCCGATTGGCACTGTGCGGAAAAATCGATTAAATTCGCGGCAGCGTTGAAGAACAAATAGTTTTTAAACCATCCACTGAAGGAAGGAACGACATATGAGCATGAAGCTATGGGGGGCTTTGTCACTGGGGGCATTGCTCGCGGTTTTTTCAATCGGGCCGGCACAGGCGGATGACGCCGCAGCGCCAGCCAGCACCGGCGATACTTCGCCTTACTTTGCGGCGCAGTACTTGAAGGAATTCAGCGACTACAAGCGCCAGTCGAGCGATGGCAACGGTTATCAGCTTTCGATCGGCCTGCCGTTCAGCTATCTGGACGATACCGCCATTGAAGCCGATTTCAGCGCGCTCTCGCGCAAACGCAGCATCGACGGCAACAAGGACTATCAGCAAGCGCTGATGTTCAACCTGGTGCACGACTACGGCCTGTTCGGCTGGAACGGCGATTTCACCAGCAAGTATCTGCCCAAGTTCACACCGATCAGCATCCTCGGTCTGGGCGTGATCCGCGAAGACGTGCGCGGCGATCGTCATTATCACTTCGGCGCCGATGCCGGCGGCGGCTTGCTGTTCCCGCTGCCGTGGTACGGCATGTCGGTGCGTACGACGGCCGTGGCGCAGGTGCAGGTCAACAACAAGTCCGCACCCGGTCGCGATTATCTGCTCGACTATCATGTCACCGTCGGTTTGCAGATTCCGCTGACGCCGCTGTTCGAGCGTATCCACAGCATGAGTTCGTCGCTGTCGACCTGCGGCCTGTCGGTGGTGAACCTGTTTGGCACGCGCAGCGACTGCGTGGCCGACTCCGACCACGATGGCGTGCCGGATGTCGACGACCAGTGCCCGGGGACGCCCACCGGCGTATCGGTGGACGCCAAAGGTTGCCCGGTGGTTGGCGGTGTCCAGGATAGCGACGGCGACGGCGTGCCGGACAGCCAGGACAACTGCCCGAACACCCAGAAAGGCGTGAAGGTGGACGCCAATGGCTGCGCTGTGAACCAGACCCTGTCGCTGCCGGACGTGCAGTTCGAGGTCAATTCCGCGGTGCTGACCGAAGCCTCCAAGACGATTCTGAATGGCGCCGCCAAGGGGTTGAACGGCCAGAAGAACCTCAAGGTGCTGATCAGCGGCTATACCGATGCTTCCGGCAACAGCGCCTACAACCAGAAACTTTCCGCGCAGCGCGCTGAGTCTGTGCGCCAATACCTGATTGCACAGGGGGTTGACGCCAGCCGCATGGAGTCCAAGGGTTTTGGCTCGGCCGACCCCAAGGCTGACAACAGTTCAGCCGCCGGCCGCGAGCAGAACCGTCGCGTCGAGTTCAAGCTGACTCAGAACTGATAGAAACTCTGCTTCATCAAGCCGCGCATGCCTCGTGCTGCGCGGCTTTTTTTATGCGCCAGTGGCGGGCGGTCAAAAGTGCCGCACCCGCTCTGACGTGTGGCCGCAAGAATATTGTTATAAAATATATATAATAATTATTATTATATTATAATATATAACAAATAAAACAGAGAAGACCCGGGAGCGGGTAGCGCCGTCAATGGCCTCGGCGTGGCTTCAGCGATGGATTTGTGCGGCCTGCACCGTGTTCTGCATCAACATCGCGACCGTCATCGGGCCGACGCCGCCCGGCACCGGCGTGATGTAAGACGCTTT
>JBOICJ010000154.1:0-3732 GCA_050740035.1 Stenotrophobium sp.
GCGCCAATTTCCATGTGCGGCCCCAGCCCAGGGATGGCGATAGCATCCTGGTGCGCGGTCAGGTGACGCTGTACCCGGCGCGCGGCGATCTGCAACTGATCTGCGAGCATCTGGAGCCTGCGGGCGAGGGCGCCTTGCTGCGCGCCTTCGAACAGCTCAAGGCGCGGCTGGCCGCGGAGGGGCTGTTCGATGAAAAACACAAGCGCCCGCTGCCGCGCGCACCGCGTGCCATCGGCGTCATCACCTCGGCCACCGGCGCGGCAGTGCAGGACATTTTGACGACGCTGTCGCGGCGGTTTCCGCTCGGCACGGTGGTGCTGTATCCGGTACCGGTGCAAGGCGCCGAGGCCGCGCCAGCGATCGTCCGCGCGCTGCGTGAACTGCCGCAAAAGGCGCCGGTCGACGTCGTGCTGCTGGCGCGTGGGGGCGGCTCGCTCGAAGATCTGTGGGCGTTCAACGAGGAAGCGGTGGCGCGGGCGATTCGCGCCTGCGCAGTGCCGGTGGTCAGTGGCGTCGGCCACGAGATCGATTTCACCATCGCCGATTTCGCCGCCGATCTGCGCGCGCCGACGCCGACTGCGGCGGCAGAATTGGCCAGTCCCAATGTCGCGGAATGGGCGCAACAGATCCGCGCGCTGGAGACCCATCTGACCGAGGAATTCTTCCACGGACTGGCGGAAAGGCAGGCGCGGGTCGAGCGTGCCGCCGCGCGTCTGCAGGTGCTGCATCCGGGACGGCGCCTGAACGAAACGGCGCAGCGTCTCGACGATCTGGATGCGCGCCTGCGCCAGGCTCAGGCCAATCATGCCCAGCAATTGCGGACCCGCCTGCGGCATGCGCAGGAACGTCTGCTGGCCTTGCAGCCTGCCACGGCCATTCGCAGCGCGGGCGAACGCGTCAGCCATCTCGATTTGCGCCTGCGCAGTGCCGGCATGCTGCGGCTGCAAGCGCTGGATGCGCGCCTGGCGCGTGCCGAATCGCTGCTGCACAGTCTCAGCCCGCAGGCGGTGCTGGATCGCGGCTACGCCATCGCACTCGCTGCGGATGGCAGCGCCATCACCGATGCGAAGCGATTGCAGGCGGGGGCGATGCTGGATGTACGGCTGGCGCGCGGCGGTGTCGAGGCCGAGGTGAAAGCGGTCAAACCCTGAAACCGCGCGGGTTATTGATCCGGCCATCTGTGCGCTTTATCGCTCGTGCATCAATAACGACCCCAGCAGGCTTTTTGCAGGGAGAGTGGCTGCACCGGATTGCTATCCACCGGTTGCTCCTGGTTGACGCTGAGCGTGGCGCAGCTGACGCCGCCGGCGCTGTCATTCGCCTGCGATTTGCCTGCCACGGCGGTGGCCGTGGCGATATAGCCGGTGGCGGTGGGCGAGGTGATGGCCAGCGTGTAATAACCGTTGGCCGTGGTGCCGCCGATGCCGGTGGTGCCGTAGGTGGAGGTGAGATCGGCAAGGCTGCCGTAAGCCGGATGGTTGGCGCGATAACGCTCCTGATCCAGTTGCAGGCTGTTCAGCGCGGTGATGGCGTCCTGGCGGCGGCTCTTGCGCACCGAGTCCATGTAGTTCGGATAAACGATGAGAGCGAGAATCGCGGCAATGGCCACCACGATCATCAGCTCAATCAGGGTGAATCCGCGCGCTGTCCCGGGTTTCTTGATGCTCATGTCACGAGCATAACGCAGCCTGTCAGACAGCAGGGACGCGAAACCTGCGCCATTCGTCAGGTTTGATGCGCCAATTAACCGGCGGACGGTTTTTTGACGGTGGGGTGGCTCTACTCTACCGTCCATGAAAACGAATCACCGGGGACTTGCGATGAACGGCAGACAGCGCGGTTTCACAGTATTGGAGCTCCTAGTCACGATGGTGGTTGCGGCGGTCATTTTTGGGATCGGCGTGCCCGCCTTTGCCGGCATGCTGGCGAAGCGCCGCGTCGAGGGCGCGGCCAGCGAATTGCAGGCGCAGTTGCAACAATTGCGCAGCCAGGCGATCAAGAAAAATTCTTCAATCTTCCTCAGTTTTTCGGTCGACGGCAGCAACTGGAGTTACGGCGCAAATGATGCAGGCGCCTGCGACCCGGCGGTGAAAGGCAGTTGCAAGGTCAATGGCATTGAAGAAGTTTTTGCCGGCGATGCCTGGAAAGGCGTGAGCGTCAGCTTGAGCGCCGGCATTGCCGATAACAGCCTGGGCTTCGAGCCGCGGCGCGGCATGGCGATCGCGCCGGATGGTGCGATCGGTTCCGGTACCATTACCCTGCAATCCACCGCCGGCACCGTTGAAGTCAATGTCAGTCCGATCGGGTATATCAATATCTGCTCGCCTTCGGGCAGCGGGGTTACGCGCTACACCGCCTGCAGCAGCTAGGATGACGGCCCATGCGCCGCGATGACCCGATGAGACGCAATGCGGGGTTCAGCCTGGTCGAGTTGATGATCGCATTGACGCTTGGCCTGGTGTTGACCGCAGGACTGATATCGATGTTCATGGCGACGCTGAAAAGCAACAGCGATCTGGCCCGCACCCAGCAGCTCGAAAATGAACTGCACGCCGGCATGCAGTTGATGACACGCGACCTGCGTCGCGCGGGCGCCAATGGCGAAGCCAGTCCGGTGCCGAACTTCGTCAACCCCTTTGGTCTGGGTGCGACCGGCGCCTATGCCGGCGAAGCGGCGAATTCCTGCATTCTGTTCAGCTACGACTTGAACGACAACGGCGTGCTCGATACCGCCAGCACCAACGATGAGCGCATGGGATACCGACTCAGGCAGGGCGTGTTGCAGTTGCGCAATTCCGGACTGGGATGCGCCGATGACGGCTGGACCGATGTCACTACGCCCGCGGTGGTCAAGGTCACGCAACTCCAGTTCGCGGTGGCAGCACTGGCCGACGGCGACATGACGATACGCCGGGTGACCATCACTCTGGCGGGGCAACTCAAGAGCGACGCCACCATCGTGCGCAGCCTCACCGGCCACGTGCGCGTGCGCAACGATGTCTGGACGCCGCAGCCATGAACCGGACACAAGTTCCATCGGCATTGCGGCGGCACCGGCAGCGGGGCGCGATCAGCCTGATCACCGCGCTGGTCTTTCTGGTGGCCCTGTCCCTGATCACGGTGGCGGGTTCGCGCGTCGCCATGGTGCAGCATCGCATCGCCGCCAATAACGCACGCGCCGACACCGCATTCTCCGCGGCCAACGCCGGTCTTCAGGCGGCGCAGATGTACCTGATCGCCAATCGCGGCGTGATGGTTTCCGGCAATACCGGCGGCTGGATCGGCGGCAGTGGTTCCGCACTGGTCTGGACCCATTGCAGTGCCGGCAGTACCGCACCGCCCTGCGGCGACGGCAGCCACAACCTCTATAGCAGCGACTGGCAATTCTATGGCCCGGTTCCCAACCTGCCGGCCTTGCCCGGCGAGTATCAATACCAGGTGTGGTACCTGAGCAATACGCTGGACAGCGACGCGGCGTACACGCCGTTTACCGGCTGCCTGAATCTGTCCCTGGCCAGCACCCTGCCGGTGGTGGGGCCGTTGACCGGCGCCGTGGTGAGCACGGTCAATGGCGTGCTCGGCAGCATGAGCACGGTGTTGCAGGGATTGCTGGGTGTGTCGCTGCCGCTGGGGCTGGGAAACAATCTCTGTCTGCCGATCAATTTTTCGCAGCTGCCGGTGGTGGCGCCGCCAAGCCGGATCAATCCCGGGATCGATGTGGTGGCCCAGGCC
>JBOICJ010000155.1:0-5601 GCA_050740035.1 Stenotrophobium sp.
GCGTTGCCGGCCCCGATGCGACCAAGCTGCCGGTGCTGCTGGCGGTTGCGCTGCTCAAGGACCGCAATGGCGTGATCGACATCAATCTGCCGGTATCGGGTTCGCTGTCCGACCCGCAGTTCAGTATCGGCGGCGTGATCCTGAGGGTGGTCGTCAATCTGCTGGAAAAGGCAGTGACTTCGCCGTTCGCGCTGCTCGGCTCCGCCTTCGGTGGCGGTGACGAACTTGGCTATGTCGAGTTCGCGCCGGGGTCGGCAACCCTGAGCGACGCCGACCACGTCAAGCTCGACAAGCTGGCCAAGGCGCTGGCTGACCGCCCGGCATTGAAGCTCGACATATCCGGCCGTGTCGATCCGGCGACCGATGCCGACGGCCTGCGCCATGAAATCCTGCTGCGCGATGTGCGCGCCGAGAAAGCGCGCGAGCTGGGCGACAAGGACAGCAGCACCGCCGGCCCATCTGCGGTGAGCGCCGCCGAATATCCGGAATATCTGCGGAAGGTCTACGACCACGGCAAATTTTCCAAGCCGCGCAATGTCCTCGGTCTCGCCAAGAGTCTGCCGCCGGCGGAGATGGAGAAGCTCATCCTCGCCAACACGCCGGTCGATGACGTCGCGTTGCGCGATCTAGCCATGCGCCGCGCAGCCGCGGTGCGCGATTATCTGGACGGACCGGCCAAAGTGCCGGTTGACCGGCTGTTCCTGGCCGCGCCGCACCTGGACGCGACGGGAATACACGATCAGGGCAAACCGAACCGGGTGGATTTCCTGTTGAAATAAGCCGGCGCGCTGTTCCATGCGCGACCCGGTGCGTCATGTCCGGGTCGTTGCGATAGTTCGGGTAATGCGTCAGGAATGGTGTTATTTTTCGCGCCTTATCACGGCACCGACAGATTCGCGCGTATGACCACCGCAGCTTCCAGAAACACCGGCCACGATCATGAGCATGACCATGATCATGACCACGGGCATGGGCACTCGCACGGCGCGCATGCGCATGGCGGCAGCGAGGGGCGCCTGCTGGCGGCGTTGCTGCTGATCGCGTTGTTCATGGTGGTGGAAGTGATTGCCGGATTCCTGTCCGGTTCATTAACGCTGCTGGCCGACGCCGGCCACATGCTGACCGATTCGATTTCGCTGGGCCTGGCCTGGGCCGCGATCCGCATCAGCCGCCGCCCGGCCGATGCGATGCGCTCCTACGGCTACGACCGCGTGCAGGTGCTGGCGGCGTTCGTCAACGGCGTGACGCTGATCGCGGTGTCGGCGTGGATCGTGGTCGAGGCGGCACTGCGCTTGTGGCAGCCGGTGCAGGTCCACGCACAGCCGATGCTGGTGGTGGCGATTGCCGGGCTGTGCGTCAACCTGCTGGCGTTCGCGGTCCTGCACGGCGGCGGCGCGGAAAACCTCAACATGCGCGGCGCGATCGTGCATGTGCTCAGCGACCTGCTCGGCTCGGTCGCCGCGATCATCGCCGCGCTGATCATCCTGCAATTCGGCTGGGTTCAGGCCGATCCGCTGCTGTCGGTGCTGGTGTCTCTGCTGATTCTGCGCAGTGCCTGGCGGATCACCCAGCAGTCCGGCCATGTGCTGCTCGAAGGCGCGCCGGAGGGCCTGGACGTGAGCGCGTTGCAAGCCGAATTACCGCAGGATGTCGCCGGCATCATCGACGTGCATCATGTGCATGCCTGGATGCTGAGCCCGGAAAAGAAAATGCTGACCCTGCACGCGCGCATCGATGCCACCGCCGATGCCGATGCGGTGACGCGCGAGATCGGCGACTATCTCGGCCGGCGGCACGGCATCGCTCACGCGACGGTGCAGATCGAGCGCGGTCACTGCAACGAACCGCATCACTGATTTTCCGGCCAAAAGACGCGAGCGTCTCCATGAATCAGAACGACACACGAGTTGATGCCGGCTATCTCTACGCCGGCGTGACCATCCTGATCTGGACCGGCTTCATCATCATCTCGCGCATCGCCGGCAAAAGCGCGCTGACCCCGTTCGACATGACCGCGCTGCGTCTGGGCACTTCCGGCGCGCTGCTGCTGCCGTGGGTGCTGTGGCACGGCCTGCCCAAGGTTGCGCCGCACAGGATTGCCGCGTTGACCGCGATTACCGGACTGGCCTATCCGCTGCTGGCCTACGGCGGTTTCGTCTACGCGCCGGCGTCGCACGGCGCGGTGCTGATGTCCGGGTTGCTGCCGTTTTTTACCACTTTCATCGCATTCTTCCTGCTGGGCGAACGGCCGGGCAAGCTGCGCATCGGCGGTCTCAGCCTGATTGCCGCGGGCGTCGGCGTGATGGCCAGCGGCAGTTTCACGACGCATGCGGGGCCGCACGGCCCGGTGTGGATCGGCGACCTCATGCTGATCGGCAGCAGCATGCTGTGGGCGCTGTTCAGTGTGCTGATCAAACGCTGGAAGGTGCGTGCGCTGGATGTGACCACGGTTATTTCCGTGACCGCGATGCTGGTGTATCTGCCGATCTACATCGTGGCGCTGCCCAAGCACATCACGCAGGTGCCGCTGGGCGATATCCTGCTGCAAGCCTTTTTCCAGGGCGTGATCGTGGTCTGTCTGGCGATGGTGACGTATGCCAAGGCCACCGAGTTGCTCGGGCCGGCGAAGCTCGCCGTGTTGATGTCCACGGTGCCGGCGATGGGCGCCTTGCTGGCGGTGCCGCTGTTGCACGAGTCGCTGCCGCCGGCCGCTGCTGGTGGTGTGGCCCTGGTGTCACTGGGCGCGCTGATCGGCGCGATGGCGCGCGGCGCGGCGCTGGAAAAAGCCGCGGCGAAATGAAAAAGGGCCGGCAGAGCCGGCCCCGGGGTGTTGCAGCGTCGCCTTCAGGCCATGATCTTTGAGAGATTCTTGATCAGGCGGATGACCTTCTGCGTGAAACCTGCATACGGCGGGAAGAACATGCGCGCCATCATGATGCGGGTGCGGACCACGGCGCGTTCATGCGAGAACGCCTTGAAGCCATAGAGGCCGTGGCCGTTGCCGATGCCGGAATTGTTGACGCCGCCGAACGGCAGGTTGCCTTGCAGGAAGTGCACCACGACGTGATTGATGCAAGTGCCGCCGGCGCTGGTGCTCTTGAGCATTTTCTGGATGTTGGCCTCTTTCTCGCTCCAGATATACAGCGCCAGTGGTTTGGGCTGGTCGTTGATCGCGCCGATCACCGCATCCAGGTTGGTATAGCCTGCGATCGGCAGTAGCGGCCCGAAGATTTCCTCGCTCTGGATTTTGGCGTCGGCCGGAATATTGTCGAGCAGTGTCGGCGCGACGTAGCACTCTTTTTCGCTGACTTCACCGCCGCAGATCACGCGGGCGCCACGCTGTTTGGCGTCTTCGAGCAGCCCATTGATGCGCTGGGTATGGCGCTGGTTGACGATACGCGCGAGATCGGGACTGGCTTTTTGCGCTTCTGCGGTGTCGCCGTAGGCGCTGGTCAGCGCATCGCGGCAGTGGCCGATGAACGCATCCTTGACCGACTCGTGCACGAAGATGTGATCGGGCGCGATGCAGGTCTGGCCGTTGTTGGTGAACTTGCCCCAGAGGATGGTGCGCGCCGCCAGCTTGAGGTTGGCGCTCTCATCGACGATCGTCGGCGATTTTCCGCCAAGCTCCAGCGTCACCGAGGTCAGGTGCTTGGCGGCGGCGGTCATCACCACCTTGCCGATCGCCGGACTGCCGGTGAAGAAGATATGGTCGAACGGCAGCGACAGCAGCGCGGTCGAGACCGAGGCATCACCCTCGAAGATCGCGACTTCGTCCTCGGAGAAAATCTCGCGGGTGATCTTGACCATCAGCGCCGACATGTTCGGGGTCATTTCCGAGGGCTTGAGGATGGCGGTGCAGCCGGCGGCAATCGCCGAGACCAGCGGGCCAAACGTCAGGTTGGCCGGATAATTCCACGGCGAGATGATCAGCGTGCGGCCCTTGGGCTCGCTTTGCACCCAGCTTTTGGTGCCCATCATCAGCGGCGTCGGCCACACGCCCTGGGGTTTCATCCATTTGCGCAGATGGCGCATGGCATCGTTGGCTTCGACCACGATTGGCACGATCTCGGTGACATCGACTTCGGCGGGAGGCTTGCGGAAATCCTTTTCGCCGGCCAGGTAAAACTCTTCGGAGCGCGCCAGCACGGTGTCGCGCAGTTTTTTGATCTTGGCCAGGCGCTCGTCGGCGGTGGACGTGCGCAGGCGCAGCATGGTGTCGCGCTGGCGATCGAACACGCGGCGGATTTCGGCCTCGCTGGCCTGCCCCGTGGCCGTGGACAGATAGGATACGGCGGTATTCATGAGACTCTCCCCGTGCTGACGGATTGAACAGACAGCCGAGTATAGACCGTCTTGGCGGGCGTTCACATGTTCCGGCGGGACGCCGGATTGACCCTGCAGGTCAGGTTGCGGGCCAGATGTGCTGGCCGTATTTCCAGTAACCGGTGACGTTGTTCAGGCGTGCATCCTGGTCGGTGGGCATCGGCAGGACTTCGCCCTCCAGCAGGGTTTGCAGGTACGGCGCCAGGGTCGTGCCGCCGCCGCCGGTGATGACGATCGCGTCGATGTCCCAGTCGTCCGCCCACAGGCGGTTGACCTCGCTGGCGATGCGCGCGGCGAGCTGCTGCATGGCCTGCTGCACCAGGCCGGTGATGTCGTAGCGCTTGCCCTTGATCTTGATGTGGCCGCGAGCCACGGATTCGTAGAGCCGGTATAGCTCGACGTTGACGCCGCTCTTTTCCTGCAACAGGTTGGCGATGGCGCCGTAGGCGGCGGAAATGCCGGAGTCGCTGCTCTGGCTGCCGCGCTCGGAGAATTTGGTCTTGTCGCTGATGGTGTAATCGGCGGTGCGGAAGCCGATGTCGATGATGCCGATTTTTTCGCTCAGGAAGCGCTGGCTGGACGGTTTGCCGATGTCGTTGAGCATCAGGTTGAACATGCTGCCGAAAGGCTGCGGAATCACCCGCACGCGGTCGATCAGCAGGTTCTTGCCGACGCGTTCGCCGTTGGCCTTGACCAGGGTGATTTGGTGGCGCTGCTGCAACAGGGCGGTCAACGCCTCCTTGTGCTTGCGGAAAAAGCTGATCGGCAGGCCGGTGATCAGGCGCACCGGCTCGCCATCGTCGGCAAACGGCGCGATCGCGGCTAGCGCCAGCGTCTTGGCATACTGGCTGATGAACTGCGCCTGATCGAGGGTGAAGCCGCGGCCGCGGCTCTGCGCTTCGGCCAGTTCGCCGACGAAATAGCCCTTGCCGGCCAGTTCGATATGGCGCGGATTCCAGGTTTTTTCCGGAACTAGCGTTTCCGTGAACTGGATCTCGGTCGCCTCGCCGACCACCGACTTGAAGACCTGGAACTGCCGTCCGTCGGTGGCCTTGGTATAGCCGAAGCCGATGTCTGCCCCCAGAATTTTCACGTTGCGCTCCTGCCCTTTTATCGGCGATTTTGTAACACGCGCTGTCAGCGCGGTCAAAGCGCGAATGCAGCCGCGCAGGGCACTAACTTGTCCTGGAACCTGAAACAGGCCAAAACAACGCCACCCGCTGTCGGCGATGGGTGCTTCAAGGATGTTATAAAATATAGTATATTATTATATAT
>JBOICJ010000156.1:0-3133 GCA_050740035.1 Stenotrophobium sp.
GTATTCGTGAATGCGCCCGCCGGTTTCAAGATCTACCCGACCAAAATCTATTACGTCGGCCACTCGCTGGGCGGCATCGTCGGCGGCACCCTGCTCGGCGTGAACAGCGACATCAAGGCGGCAACGCTGGCCAATCCCGGCGGCGGCATCGCCAGTCTGCTCGATGCCTCGGTCAGCTTCGGCCCGATCATCGCCGCCGGCCTCAAGAGCAACGGCGTGATCGAAGGCACCGACACCTACGAGACGTTCCTGCGCTTTGCGCAAACGCTGGTGGACTCCGGCGATCCGATCAACTACGCCGGCAACGTCCTCTCCAAGCACCCGCTGCTGCTGCTTGAAGTCTGCGGCGACACCGTCGTCCCGAACGCGGCACTGGCGCCCGGTGGCAGCATCCCGCAAACCAACGGCTGCACCACGCCGCTGGCGGAGGACAAGGTCACGATCAGCGGCTATCTCGGCGGCACCGACCCGCTGATTGCCGCGCTGGGTCTGCAACTCGCCGGCCCGCTGACGGTGCCGATCGCGCAACAGGCACCCATCACCGGCGCCAGTCTCGGCGTGGCGATGCGTTTCAACGACGGCAATCACGGTTCGATCCTGAATCCGGCCGGCAGCGCCACCAACGCCGCCGTAACCTGTGAGATGCAACGCGAGGTTGCCAGTTTCCTGGCCACCGGCGGCACCGCGCTGCCCATCGGCGGCACCTGCCCGTAACCGCATCGAGGAGAGATGAAAATGAAAAACACAAAAATCATCAAGTCGCTGCAACTTACCGCCCTCGGCTGCGGCTGCGCCCTGGCGCTGAATGCCTACGCCTTCAGCGACGACCTGCGCGGCGTCCATCTCGATCTGCAAAACAAGTTCAGCGTCGGCGCGGCATGGCGCGTGCAGTCGCAGGACCCGGACCTGATCGGCATCGGCAACGGCGGGCATGCCTACAGCCTCAACAAGGACGACGGCGATCTTGCCTTCGACAAAGGCCAGCTGGTGTCCAGCGTTGCCAAGCTGACTTCGGACATCACCCTGTCGAAGGGGAAGTTTGGACTGTTCGCCCGCGGCAGCGCATTTTTCAACAACACGCTGAACGACAAGAGCTTCTTCAATCCCGCCAATTACGGCGCCGGCAAGGCTGCGCCGATCAGCGAGTACAACCAGAAGAACCATGACCTGCAAGCGCAACTCGGCCGAGGCGTCGACTGGCTCGATACATATTTCTACGGCAGCATGCCGGTGATGAACCACACGTTCAGCTTCAAGATCGGACGACAGGTGCTGAACTGGGGCGAGTCCACCTTCGTCCTCAACGGCATCAACAGCAACGAAGCGCTCAACGCCAACCGCGCGCGGGTGCCGGGCTTCGCGCTCAACGAAGTCATCATCCCCACGCAGCTGGCCTGGGCCTCAATCGGCCTGACCGACAACACCAGCATCGAAGGCTACTACCAGTTGCGCTGGCAGCGCACCATCATCGATGCCTCCGGCTCGTATTTCGGCACCAACGATTTCGCCGGCATCGGCGGCACCCGCGCCGACATCAGCTTCGGGCAGGCGCCGGAAAACACTCCGGGGATGACCGTCACCCGCGCGGCATCGCGCAATCCGAAAAACTCGGGGCAATTCGGCGTCGCGCTGCGCACCTTCCTGCCATGGCTGCATGAAACCGACATGGCGTTCTACGCCATGAACTACCACAGCCGCCTGCCGCTGTTCAGCGGTATCTCGACCTTGACGCCGCCGCCGCCCAGCGGCATCTCGACCAGCAGTGCGCGCTATTTCTCCGAGTACCCGGAAAACATTCACCTGTACGGCCTGTCGTTCAACACCACGCTGCCATGGGGCCTGGCATTTCAGGGCGAATACAGTTTCAAGCAGGGCCAGCCGATCCAGATCGACGCGGTGGAACTGCTGCTCACCGGTCTGGGCGTGCCCAGCCAGATCGACCCGATCGCCGGCGATTCGGTCGGCAACAAGTACATCCGCGGCTGGCGTCGCCACAACGTCAGTCAGGTGGATGTCGGCCTGACCAAGATTTTCGGCCCATCGACATGGCTGGGCTGGGATCAGATCGTCACCTTGTTTGAAGCCGGCTACATGCATGTCAACGGCATGGAACCCACCAGCGTATTGCGCTACGACGGGCCAGCCACCGATCTGCCCGGCAATGCCGCCATCGCCGCCGCCGACCATGTGCCGCAGCAGATGGGCGGCTACGCCACGGCCGATTCCTGGGGCTATAACATCCTTGCGCGCTTCAGCTACAACAACGTACTGAACGTGATGAACCTGCAACCGACGATCCGCTATGCGCAGGACGTGCAGGGCAACTCGCCCAAACCGATCAGCGATTTTGTCGCGGGGCGCAAACAGGTCACGCTGTCGATGGGCATGGACTTCCATTCCGACTGGAGCGCGGAAGTCGGCTACACCAACTTCTTCGGCGCCGGCAAAAACAACCTGATCGCCGACCGTGATTTCGTTGACGCAGTCGTCAAGTACGCCTTCTGAGCATTCGACCGCTGGTCACACGGCGCTGACGATCCGGCGCCAGCAAAAAGCCCCGCTCAATGCGGGGCTTTTTATGTCCAGTGCTCGTCACACGTCGGCGCCGCCTGCTGCTCAGGCGCCCTCTGCATTCGAGTCGATCTTGATATTCTGCGGCGTGCCTGTGACTGGCGTATCCGTTCCAAGAAACAGCACATCGAGCACCGCCAGCGCGCGGGCGAAGATTTCGCGCACCGGGTTGCGGGCGCCCAGTTCGCCGTTGCCGTCGATCGGCGCCGCAAACGCCACAACCTGCAAATTCATCTTGCGCGCGAGGAACAGCGCGCGCCAGGCGTGGTAGCGCGTGGTGATGATGGTGAACTGGTTCAGGCCGAAAATGACGTGCGCCCGCTGCACCGAATCGAGCGTGCGGAACCCGGCGAAGTCCATGGTGATGGCGCCGGGCGGAACACCGAGACGCGTCAGTTCCTTGAACATCTGCCGCGGCTCGTTGTAGGTCGAATCCGGGTTGGCGCCGCTGACGATCAGATGCTTGATCTTGCCGACGTTGTACAGCTCCGCCGCGGCGCGCACGCGGCCATAAAACTCGGGGCTGGACTTGCCGCTGCTGGTGTACGGGCTGGTGCCGAGC
>JBOICJ010000157.1:0-25194 GCA_050740035.1 Stenotrophobium sp.
GGCCGCAGCGCAGCGCAGGTGGCGGCGTCGGGCCGGTCGGAAAAATTCGCCGTCGACGGCGCGACAACCCCCGGACAGGCCGGCGTTTCCGGCACGCCGTCCGCGGCGATGCGCGCGGGCAGCGTGCGGTTCAGCAGTTGCAAGGTGCAGGCGGGGAAGTTGGTGATGAGTCCATCCACGCCCAGGCCCAGCACTTTCTGCTGGTCGGCGTAAGTGTCCGGCGTGTACGGCAGCACCTGCTTGCCCGCCAGGTGCGCGGCCTGTACCAGCGGCGCGAGAAAATCCGGCGCATCGAAATTCGGCGCGCTAATGTCCTGCCCGGTGGCGATTACATCGGCCAGGTTCACCGCCGCGGTTTCGCCGTTGCCGGAAGTGGTCAGGAACTGCGTGCGCAATTTCGGAGCGAGCAGCTTGACCTGCACCAGCGTCAGCGGCCAGAACGACTGGATGACGATTTCCTTTTGCAGCCCGTATCGCGCCAGCAGCGGCAGCAGCACTTTTGCAGTCTTGTCGCCAACCGGATCGAAATTGGTCTCGCCGGGAATGTTCTTGATCTCGATCGAGAGCTGCGGCCGGTCGCAGGGCAGCGTCACATACCAGTCGAGCAGCAATTTCAGGGTCGGCACCTGCACGCCGGCGCCACGCAGCGGATGCGGTAGATTCATCTCCGGGACGGTGACGCCCTGACCCGGCGTGAACCAGTACGCTGCGTCGCAGGCTTCGACCTGCGCGAGGGTCTTGCTGTTGACCGCGCCCGAGCAGTTGGTGGTGCGATCCACGGTGTCGTCGTGAATGATGACCAACTGGTTGTCGACGGTGAGTTGCGTATCCATCTCCAACTGGTCCACGCCCAGACGCACCGCGTTGCGGAACGCGGGCAGGGTGTTTTCCGGTGCGTAGGCGGCACCGCCGCGATGCGCGGAGACGATGGCGCCCTGCTGCGTTGCAGCCACCGACTCGCAGCTGATGGCCGAAGACGCAGGCGCGCTGCTCTGTGAGCAACCGCACAGCGCCATCAGCAACGCGGGCCACAGCGTCCGGTTCATTTGTCCTCGTTTTCCCATCTGCATTTCCAGAATCCCCTGGAGCGGCAGCTCACGCACCGCAGGCCCACCCGGAAACTGTAGCCACTTTTCCCAAGGACGCGCGTAGAAAAATGAGCCCTGCCGCACAGGGTTCAGGATGCCAGATCGGGATAGCGCTCGCGCAACCAGCGGTCCAGGAACACATAGCGCGCGGTGTGCGCGACATCGCGCACGTACCAGGCGTTGACCGCGCCACCGACCGCCGCGCCGAGTACCGGCACCACTCCTGCCGCCTTGCGCCGTCCGAGTTGCACGCCCACGCGCTGCGCCAGCGTTTGCAGACTGAACACCGCGGTTTCCTTGGCCAGCTGGCGCTCGGCCACGCGCTCCAGCCCGTCGCGCACCGCGGCGCCCGGCGCTTGCGCGATGTCGGCGCGCAGCGCGGCAATCGCGGTCCGCTTTTCGTCGGCGCTGTTGGCCGAGGCCAGCGCGAACACGCCGATCATCAACTGCTTGTCCGGCTCCTCGCCGAAGCACAGGCCGACGCGATGGATCGTGCGCAACACGCCGGTCAGCAGCGTCGGCACATCGGCCAGCATCCCGGCCGCACCGGCGACACCGAACACGCCACCGCTGATGCCGCCCAGGGTCATGGCGATGCGCGTCTGCGATTTTGCCAGCCGGTCGCAGACGTCCAGCGGCTGCGCGCGCAATTCCTCCAGCGTCGCTACGCGCGCGCGCTTGATGATGGACGCCTGGTCCGACAGCCGCAGCGCCACGCCGCTGACGCCGTTCAGCGCCGCCTGCAAGGCGGACAGTGGAATGATCGTCTGCACCACGCGTCCGGCCATGCCGGTCGGCACCGCGAGCAGACGCGAACCCAGGTCCGGCGGCTGCGCCTGCCAACGGCGCAGGTGTTCGTATTGTTTGCGTTCGTATTCGCTTAATTCGGTCATGCCACAGCTTAATGGATTGACAGCGACCGGCAATGCTCAACAAGCTGTGCGCATGTGTCTGATCGCATTTGCCTGGCGCACGCATCCGCGGCACGAACTGGTGCTGGCGGCCAACCGTGACGAATTCCACCATCGCCCCACTGCGGCGGCCGACTGGTGGGCGGACGCGCCCGGCGTATTCGGCGGCCGCGACCTCAGCCAGGGTGGCAGTTGGCTGGCAGTAAGCCGGCGGCAGCGCATGGCCGCGGTGACCAATGTGCGGCGCATGGTGCCGCCCGATGCGGCAGCGCCTTCGCGCGGCAAACTGGTGGCGGATTTCATGCGTGGCACGCAGCCCGCTGCGGATTTTGCCGCTGCGCTGCAATCCAGCGCCGAGCACTATGCCGGCTTCAACCTGCTGCTCTACGACGGCGGCGCACTGATTTACGTCAGCAACCAGCCGACGTACACCGTCACCGCGTTGACGCCGGGCGTGCACGGCATCAGCAACGCCGCGCTGGATACGCCGTGGCCGAAGCTGTGCCGGCTCACGGCTGCGATGCACGACTGGGTCGCCATCGGCGACCTGCCGCCGGAGCGCCTGTTCGCGAGTCTGGCCGACCGCCGGCCGTCGGCGGATGTCGACCTGCCGGACACCGGCGTCGGCCTGGAGCTGGAGCGCTTCCTGTCACCACCGTTCATCGTCAGCCCGACCTACGGCACGCGCTGTAGCACCGTGCTGAGCTTCTCCGAAAAGGGCCCGACGTATTTCGGCGAGCGGCGCTTCAACCCCGGCGGCGCATCCAGCGGCGAGACGGTTGAGACTTTCGGGCGTTGATCCGCATGCAGCTACGGCGGCGGATCGTCACGCCTGATCGAATTCAGCGCGGCGTCCACAGATCCAGCGTGTAAGTGAAGACGATATAGCTGTAAGCTTTGTGCGAGCTATCGTTGGCGACATAGATCGCCGGATTGAACTGGAGCTTCGGCGTAATATTGCAAGTGAAACCGACGGTAGCGTAATTCTCGTCGCCGCTCTGGTAATCAAGCTGGAAACGCCACACCGGATTGAAGTCGTGTGCCCAGCCGAGCAGCCACTCAGTCCGGCCTTCGACCTCGATCGGCCCGCCCATGAATTTGTCATGTTCGGTGTAATAGCCGCCTTCGAGAAACGGCTGCGCTTTCTGTCCGCGCGTTGACCAGTTGATGAAGCCAGTCGTGAGCAGATATGGACCATTCTGAATCAGCCCAATCTGCGTGCCGAAAATCTGCTCGCTGGGTGAGAGCCCTTGAAACACCGCCGCCTCCAGCCATGACGTGATGCCGAGTTCCGCCTGCAACTGGAACGGATTGGCGATCTGCCGACTCTGCGCCTGGAAGCTCAGCGACAACTGTCCGACCGGTTGCAAATCCGGCGTAACGATCTGGCTCAGACCCTTGGTCGTCGCCATCGCTGAGATCGAAACCAGCAGCAGCGCGGCTGCGAAACAGACGCGGCCCGCGCCCATCGTCCACTGCGACTTTTGTTTGGATGTGTTCGTTATCCCAAGCTCCCATTTTGTCGCGCGCGGCACCTGGAAATGCCACCCGCTCTTGCCATTGGCAAAGCTCACAATGTTATATTTTATATTATTTATATAAATATATTTAACATAATATAACATTTGCCCGGCATAGATTAGCAAGAGCGGGTGACACAAATATGACCTATTTCAGCCCCAACCCGCCATCCACCGGCAGCACCGCGCCGGTAATGTAGGCGGCATCCCCGGACAGCAGGAAGCGCACACAGCGTGCGATTTCCTCGCCCCCGCCGAGGCGGCCCAGCGGCACGCGCGACAGTTCGCACAACTGCTGTTCGGGACTCATCTGTGCGTATTCTGGCCAGAGCATGTGTCCGGGTGCGACGCCGTTGACGCGGATGCGCGGCGCCAGCTCCAGCGCCAGTGCTTCGGTCAGCGTCCACAACCCCGATTTGGCGGCGTGGTAGGCGGTGAAGCCTTTCACCGGCCGGCGCGCCAGAGCGTCGATGATATTGACCACCGCGCCACCCTCACCCATCAGCGGCGCACAGGCCTGCGTCAGCAGCAACGGTGCGCGCAGGTTGCTGGCGATCAGATCGTCGAACTGCGTGGCGGTGGTTTGCCCAAAGGGTGTCGGGTAATACACCGAAGCGTTATTGACCAGCGCATCGAGCCGGCCCCAGCGCGCCTGCGCCTGTTGCGCCAGTACGATCAACGCATCCGCATCGGCAAGGTCGGCCTGCAGGGCGTGGGCCGAATCGGGCCGCGCGACCATCAGCCCGGCCGCCAGCGCCGAGGCTTCGACCGCCGAACCGCGGTAGTGGATCAGCACGTGCCAGCCGGCGGCATGCAACTCGCGAACAATGGCCGCGCCAATGCGGCGCGCGGCACCGGTGACCAGAGCGACTTTGGGTGGGTTCATCGCGTATCCTTGCGCGTCATTTTTGCCAGTCTACCGCCGGAACCGCACCGTGACCGACCTCATCAACGTCATCCTCCTCGGCATCATCGAGGGCATCACCGAATTCCTGCCGATCTCCAGCACCGGCCATTTACTGATCGCCGAGAAGTTCGGCCTCGGCGAGCGCTCCGACGTGTTCAACGTCGTGATTCAGGCCGGCGCGATCCTCGCGGTGACGTTCATCTACTGGCAACGCCTGTGGACCCTGACCACCGGCTTCGCCAAGCCGGAAAACCGCGACTACGCACTCAAACTGCTGGCCGCCTTTCTCATCACCTGCGTGCTCGGACTGATCGCCACCAAGCTCGGCTTCAAGCTGCCGACCGAAATCGCACCGATCGCCTGGGCTCTGGTGATCGGCGGCTTCTGGATGATCGCCGCCGAAGCGCTGGCGGCGAAGAAGCCGGACAGCACGCGCGTCACCTGGCTGGTCGCGATCCTGGTCGGCATCGGCCAGATGGTCGCCGGAATCTTTCCCGGTACTTCGCGCTCGGCCACCACCATTTTCATCGCCATGCTTGCCGGCACCAGCAACCGCGCGGCCGCAACCGAGTTCGCCTTTCTGGTCGGCATTCCGACGATGTACGCCGCCAGCGGCTACGAGCTGCTCAAGCAATTCCGCCACGGCGGCGGCATCGCCGGCGAAAACTGGACCGATCTCGGCATCGCCTTCGTCGTCTCCACCGTCGTCGCCTTCGTCGCGGTGAAATGGTTACTGCGCTACATTCAGACGCACCGCTTCACGCTATTTGCCTGGTACCGTATTGCCCTGGGCGCGGCACTGCTCGCGTTCATGCACTAGACGGCGGCGCGCTATCGCCGCCGCTCCCACTCAGGCTTTGGCGGCATGCAGTCCCAGCCAGCCCTTGATCGAGACGATCAGCAGCGGCACCGCGCCAAAGATGATGAACACGACGTCGCCGGGCATGCGCAGCCACTCCAGCAGGCGCGGCGTGGTCCCGCCGGTGTAATCAAAGCTGCGGGCGTGCCAGTAGCCGTTCTGCACGACGTCCCACACCTGCAGCAGGCCGCCGGGAAACAGGCTCATCACGATCATCATCGCCAGTCCGATGTTGCAGCCGAAGAATGACACCTTGATGTATTTTTCCATGCCGGTCCAGCGTTGCTCGTCGGCGGTCTGCCGCAGCACGAACACCATCAGCGCGATCGCCAGCATGCCGAACACACCCATCATCGCGGCATGGCCGTGGTTGGGCGTCAGGATGGTGCCGACCTCGTAATAGCTGACGATCGGCAGATTGATCAGGAACCCGAACATGCCGGCGCCGACGAAATTCCAGAACCCGACCGACATCAGGAAATAGAACGTCCACTTGTGCGGAATCGCGACCGGCTTGCCGCACTCGTCGCAACTGCTTTGGGTGGTATGCACGAAGTCCCATGCGTCCAGCGTCAGCAGCGTCAGCGGCACCACTTCCAGTGCTGAAAACATCGCGGATAGCGCCATATTGAAGCCGGTCTGCCCGCTGAAATACCAATGATGCCCGGTCCCGATCAATCCACCGAGAAAATACAGGATCGCGTCCAGGTAAATCACTCTCAGCGCGGTATTGCGCCGGGTCAGGCCCAGTTGGAAGAACACCAGCGCAACGATTGTGGTGGCAAAGAATTCAAAGAAACCTTCGACCCATAGATGAATGATCCAGAAGCGCCAGGTATCGACCACGGTGAAATTGGTTTTGGCGCCGTAGAACAGTGCCGGGATGTAAAAAACCGGTATCGCCAGCGCCGCCCACAGGAACATGCGTGCGATCGGCCGTGCCTCTGTATTGGCCACTGCCCCGGGGTGCGCCAGCCACCACAATAGTGCGAACCACCCGAGCAAGCCCACCACCAGCAGGTACTGCCAGAAGCGTCCGATTTCCAGGTATTCCCAGCCCTGGTCGCCGAACCAGAACCACCATTTGCCGAGCATGCCGGTCATGCCAGCCCACTCGCCCAGCAGACTGGCGCCAATCACCACCGCGAATGCGGCAAACAGCAGGTGCGTCAGCAGTGACAGCGCGCGCGGTTCGTCCTTGCGTAAGGACCGGCCCAGAAACAGTGCCGCTGCGACATAGGCCGTCGCAATCCAGAAGATCGCGGTCTGCAGATGCCAGGTCCGCAGCAGGTTGCTCGGAAAGATTGTTTCCAGTTTGAAGCCGTAGAAGTCACCGGGTTCGGCACGGAAATGTGCTGTAGCGCCTCCGACCAGCGTCTGCATGAGGAACAGTGCCGCGACCACGACGAAGAACTTGACCAGCGCGCGCTGCCCGGGACTGGCGGCACCGGGAATCAGGTGCGGATGAACATGGCGGCCGGGGCTGATCCAGCCCAGGTAATCGAATTTTCCGAACGCCAGCAGCACCGCCGCGATGCCACCCAACAGCATCAGCAGGCTCAGCGCGCTCCACAGCAGCGTGTCGCCAGTAGGCACGTTTCCGACATCGCGATCGTAAGGAAAATTATTGGTGTACGACTGGTTTTCACCCGGTCGATCAGCGACCGAGACCCATGCCGCCCAGATCACGAACGCGGTGAATTGCCGTAACTCCTGCGGATCGGTGATCAGATCGGGCGTGAGGCCGCCATTGCGTGAGGAGTCCTGAAAATATTGCGTCCAGTAACCGATCTGCTGCCGATATGCTTCCGCCTCCGGCGCGGTGAGTCGCAGTACGCCGGTCGCAGCATCATAGCGATTGGTCTTGAGCAGCACGGCAACCTCGGCATGCACGGCCGCCTTTTGCGGTGCCGTCAATGCCTCCAGCGTCGTGCCATAGCGCTGTCGCGCCAGCGCCTGCGCGCTGTCCGCGCCGATGCGATGCAGCGCTTCAGCCGAGTAGTCCGGGCCCAGGTAGGCGCCGTGACCCCAGATGCTGCCATTGTCCATCAGGCCGTACTTGAGAAACACCGCCTGGCCGCCGCTGATGTCGTCAGCCGTGAACAGCACCGTGCCATCGGCGGCCACGACCTGGGACGGAATCGGCGGCGCATTGCGATAAGCCAGCAGCGTGATGATTCCCAACAGCGCAAACCCCGCCACCATCACGATCAACACCGATCGTATCCACCAGGGCGACAGCTCAGGTTCGGGAGACTCCATCAATCTATCCGTAGTATTCATATGCTTGGACTCGCTGCGTGATGGGTGCAATGAAAATTCCGTGTAGCGGTTTTTAAGACTGCATCAAACAAGCAGAATCGACAACCCGCCTGCCTGACTCAAAACCCGTGGCTGCCCGCTGCGGCACCCGCGACGATCACCAGGGCAACCAACAGCATCAGCACGTGAAAGTAATGCATGCGCCGCCAACCGTGTTCGGGATCGTCCGCGCCCGTCATCATGTGCCTGAGCACTCCCGCAGGTTCCAGTACGAACAGCAGCAGCATGAACAGTAGCCAGTATACGATCATCGCATCCAGCCACCAGAACGCGGGCTGGCACAGCCAGGCCCAGGCGTGCAGGCGCCAGAGCATGTAGCCGCCGGAAGCACCAGTGAGCAGCACGGCGATGCGCGCCTGCGGCGCAAAGCGCTTTTCGATCCGATGAAAATTCTGCCGCGCATCACCGCCAAGACCGCCGCGCACCGCCGGCAGAAACACCGCCGTGACGAATGCCAATCCGCCGATCCACCAGACCACGGACAGCAGATGAACCGCGATGGCGATACCGAGGTTTGACATGGTGATGCCCTGCGTAAACCAAGCGACAAGTACAGCCTAGGCGGCGTTTAGGCGGACGGCCTTGACCAAGATCAAACTCCAGCACAGTTGCCCGTTAGTTCCGATAGAAGGCGATAAATCCCAAAGGATTATGGGTCAGCGCGACGCTGACGATATATCCGAACACGGCGATGGCGGCGATGCAGGCGCAGGCCCGGACCGACTTGCTGCGACCGTATTTCAAGCCGATGCTGCCGAGCACGATGTAGGCCACCAGCGCCAGCACCTTGGCAGTCAACCAGCTCTGCACGAACGGATATTGCCGCAGCATCACGACCAGGCCGACGGCACTGGCCAGCAGCGTGGTATCCACCACATGCGGCAACACCTTCACCCAGCGCTGCTGCAATCGTGGCGAGTCGGCGAGCATCCAGCCGCCGCGCAGCATGAACAGGCCCAGGCTCAGGCACACCGAACTCACGTGAATGATCTTCAGCACCGGATACCACTCCAACATCCGCCGTTCTCCTGCTCCGCCAGAATCCCTGCGCCTGAATTTTCCGCTCGCGGATTATTGTGCGGATCGCAATTTGAAAACCACCGCTGAATTCTCCTTCAGTGCCGGAACGATCCACCCGCGACATTCAAATCCTCCGGCGGCACGTCAGCGAGCGGCGCAGGATAGGTCAGGCGCGTGCCGTCGACGTGTGCAAATGGCGTCAGCCGATGCGGATTGCAGCGGGCCGGCGTCATGATGTGATCGACCGCGACCCCGCGCACCAGCAGCGCATCGGCGATCAACGAACGATGACAGCGCCACGGCACGCTCTCGGCACACATGATCGCGGTGGATTTTTCCGCAGCCAACGCCCGCAGTCGCGCCAGGCCCTGCTCGAATTCCGGAGTGAGCATGTAGTCGGCATAACCGCGAAAACTGTCGTTGCGCCACCCGGTATTGAGCGAGTCCTTGTGCGTACGACGGCGCCCGCCAAGTTTGCGCAGCGCCACATAGTCCATGCCGGCCGCGGCCAGCGACGCCGGCAGTGCGTCGGCATTGAACTGCGGGTTGCGGCGCGAACGCGGAATGCTGCGCACATCCGCCAGCCGCATCACGCCATGCGCCGTCAGAAAATGCAGAAATTCATCCAGCGGATGAGTCGAGTGGCCAATGGTGAAAACATGCGGTGGCATGGGTTCAGGACGAAGCTGCGGCTTGCAGGCCCTTGATGTCGGATATCGTGATCGCAGCTGCGTGCATCTCAAGCAATCCGTGCTCGGAAAACGCACGCAGCGCCCGCGACAGCGTTTCCGGCATCAATCCCAGTTGCGCCGCAATCACGTTCTTGCGCGCCGGCAACTTCAAGTTGACCGGCGCTGTCCAATCCGGCGGCACCAGGCTCAGCAGGTAATGCGCCACCCGCTGCTGGCTGTCGCTCAGGCTCAACGCCTCGATCTCGTCCCAATGCGCGTAGATGCGGCGGGTCATCTGCGCCATCACTGCGCGGCAGGTAGCGAACGACTCGCGCAACAGATCGAGGTAGGGTTCGCGCGCAATCGCAACCAGCTTGCTGGCGGACAAGGCCTGCGCGTGGACCGGATAGAGCGGCGTATCGGCAAACAGGATGCTCTCGGCAAAACTTTGCCCGCGATTGACCAGGCGCATGATTTTTTCCTGGCCGCTGCTCGAAAGGCGATACAGCTTGACCGCGCCGTCGAGCACCACGAAAAACGTATCGGCCGCGTCATTCTGCGAAAACAGCCGCTCGCCGGTTGCGAGATCGCGAACTCTCAGGTGCGACTTCAGCAGCCGCCACTGCGCGTCGTCGAACGCGGCAAACAGATAGTGTTGCCGCAACACGCTTTCGACGTTGACGTTTTCCGGGCGATCCATGAGCGAATTTCATGCCGATCCTGTGAGGCATCATGATAAGCCCACTCGCGCGCGGCGACGCGCGTTTCTCAGTTCTTGCTGGCAGAACCGCGCAGCAGCAATGGGCCGATGGCGGCAAGATAAAGCGCGAACGCCAGCGTCCATGCCGTCGCCGCTGCCGGCCACAGCGGCGCGCCTCCGGCCAAGCGCAGCACCGCGGCAACACTGGGCAGCAGGAATGCCATTACCAGCCAGCGGTTGGCGCGAATGTCGGCGCCGCTGTGACCCTGCGCCACGCGCGTCATCATGCCGATCGACAAGGTACCGAGCGCGCCCACCGTGATGCCGTGCAGCGCGTCGATTTCCGGCACGTCGACGGCTCCCGCCAGACCCAGTCCGCGGATCGCCAGACCGATCACCAGCCACAGATAACCCAGATGCAGTACCCATAGCATCGGCTCGCCGCGGCACGCCCAGCCGCGCCAGCCCAGCAGGCGCCATGATGCAACGACCGCCAGCACCAGCGACAGCACGCCACGCGGAACCGCCGGAATCTCCACGGCATCGGCCAGCAGCACCAGCAGCGCACCGACATTGACAGCCACGTTCACGGACTTGCGTTCGGACAGCCGCAGCCGCGGCAACCTGCGCCCGGTGAAGAACGGAATGACGCGGCCGCCGATGACCAGCATCAACAGGGTCAGCAGATCCACGCACAACAGCAGCGCGTGCGTCGCCAGTGGCGTCCGCTGCCGCGCCCCGGCAAAGAACAGCAGGTCGAAGAGGGCGTACGCCAGCAGGATGCCGATCACGAACAGGTTGCGCCGGTTGTTGGCGCGCACCAGGACGCGCCCGACCAGCAGCGCCAGCAGTAGCAGATAAGCCAGATCGAATCCGGCCGCCCAGTCGAGAAACTCATCCGGCAGGAACATGGCGATACGCGCGGCCAGCCACAGCCCGACCAGCAGCATCAGCGTCGCTGGCGTTGTGGTGCGCAGTCCGGTCCAGTTCGCTGCAGCCGTCAGCAGGAAACCGCCGATCAGAGCACCGGCAAATCCGAACAGCATGGCATGGCCATGCCAGAGCGGCGGCGGCAACGCGCCTGCTGGTCGCCAGCCGAGATGCAGAAACAGGCCCCAGATCAGCATGCCGAGACTGGCAAACCCGGCCGCACACAGAAACAGCGGGCGGAATGGATGGATCGCAGATTTCGTCACGATACGGCTCGACACTCGATTGCCGGATATGTATCGCAATTTGACATGACCGCCTTCGTCCTGCCTTGACTGCAATCAAGTCGCAGCGGCATCGCCCATCGAAACCTGATCCGCCAGTTTCAGCACATCGATAGTGGCCGCCGCGCGCACCTCGTCGCTATTGATGCGCAAATTGACCTCCTCAACGATTTCATCGCGCACAGCCGGCTCGATGATGTTGAGCTTGTCGAGCAAGCCGCCGCGCAAATCGTGCGGATCGACCTTGAGGTCGATATCGTCGCGGCCAATCTCCGGTGTTTCCAGTCTGATGACGACCGGGTCGTAGGTTTTGACGACGGTGTGCAGGCGTATCGTCACCTGCAGGGTGAAGCGCAGGCTGACCCCGACGATTTTGACCGAGAGCGCCAGTCTACCCTTGATATACAACCGCATCGCGACGTCCGGCAGCCGCGCGGCAATCGGATCCAGCTCGATGCCGTCGAGCGTGAAGACGTATTCGCCCACCAGCATTTCCTTGCCCTTGCGCACGGTGCCTTCGGTCGGTTTTTCAAACATCGACATCAGCTCGCGGCGGATTCGCTCCGGACTCACCGCCTGCTGAACCAGCTGGCGTCCGAATTGTTCGTAGCTGATCGGCGTCATGGGTTCTCGCTCCTGTCCCGCATGTGCAGGCGTATCGCATGCAGGCGGCGCTTGTTCAATTCCTCACCGACTGCGGCGCCGGTGTAACCATCGGCCACCACCTCGCGCGCCTGCACGGCGTTGGCGGCCGCGGCGGCATCGCGCAGCAATTGCAACGAGGCGTAGTCGCGCGCCTCGAAACCCTTGCGTCCGCGCACATCACAAAGGCAGGCGCTCAATGCCTGCTCGAAAATCTCCGGCCGGCGCAGCGCCTGCATGCGCTCCAGCAGATCGAGCATCGTGCCTGGCCGCAACTCGGCGGCGCGATGCACATTGAGATGATCGCGCGTCACCATCAGCGCCAGGTCGCGGCAGTCGTTGGGCACGCGCAGGCGTTCGCAGAATTGTTTCACCAGCGGCAGCCCGCGCACCTCGTGCATGCGATGACTCGGCCACTCCTGCTGCGGCGTCGCCGCCTTGCCGAGATCGTGCAGCAGCGCGGCAACGCGCACCGGCAGCGGTGCGTCCATGCCGGCAGCGATATCCACTGACATCAGCGTATGTACGCCGGCGTCGATCTCGGGATGATATTTCACCGGCTGCGGCACGCCGAACAATGCCTCGATTTCCGGCATGATCCGCGCCAGCGCGCCACAGGCGCGCAGCGTTTGAAAAAATACGCTGGGCGTTTCGTGCATCAGCGCCCGCGCCGTTTCCTTCCAGACGCGTTCGGGCACCAGCGCATCGGCCTCGCCCGCCGCAACCATGCGACGCATCAGGTCCAGCGTCTCGTCGACAACACGGAAACCCAGCGGCGCGAAGCGTGCATGGAAACGCGCGACGCGCAGGATGCGCACCGGGTCTTCGGCGAACGCCGGCGAAACATGCCGCAGGACTTTTGCGGCGAGATCGCGGCGCCCGCTATGCGGATCGATGATCGTTCCATCATCATCCTGGGCCATCGCGTTGACCGTGAGATCGCGGCGCACCAGATCATCTTCCAGCGTGACCTCCGGCCCGGTGTAAAACGAAAACCCGTGGTACCCGCGCGCGGTTTTGCGTTCGGTACGCGCCAGTGCGTATTCCTCCTGCGTCTGCGGATGCAGGAACACCGGGAAATCCTTGCCCACCGGGCGATAGCCCGCGGCCACCATCTGCTCCGGCGTCGCGCCCACCACCACCCAGTCGCGCTCGCGCACCGGCAGACCCAACAGTGCATCGCGAATGGCACCACCCACCAGATAGCATTTCATTGCGATAGCGCTCCGTCAGCCATCCCCGGTGCGGCACTCCGGCCCGGCCATCCATGGTCGGGCGCTCGCCGGAGCGAAGACATGCTTGGCTTTTTCCCGGCTCGCCCGTCCACCCGATCAGTTTTCACGAACCGGCCTTGACCACCGGCCGCATCAGATCCGCCAGACTCTGGGGCTTGCCGGTTTCGCGCCAGGCAAAAACACTGACGTGCCAGAGAATGCGCTGGATATAGCCGCGGGTTTCGTTATAGGGAATATTTTCGATCCAGATGTCAGCCTCCTGCGGCTGGTCCGGCAACCAGCGCGCCACCGCGCCGGGGCCGGCGTTGTAGGCACCCAGCGCGAGGATGTAGCTACCCTCGAACCGCTTGCGTAATTCACTCAAGTACGCCGCCCCCAGCGGGATGTTGATTTCGGGCTTGAACAAGTCATCCGCCGTGGGTATCGGCCGTTTCCAGCGCGAGGCGACCGCACGCGCGGTCGGCAGCAGCAGTTGCAGCAGGCCCAGCGCATTGCTGCGGGAGCGCGCCTCCGGGTTGTACAGGCTTTCCTGGCGCAACACGGCGTAAATCCAGGCCGGCGGCAAGCCGCTGAGCGCAGCTGCGGCGTTGACCTCCGCATTGAACGGCAAGGGATAAGCCGCATCGAAATCATTGAAACTGGCGGCGCCCGCCAGCGTCGATATCGCCTGTGTCGGCCAGTTCCAGCTGGCCGCCATCAGGCCAGCTTGCAAACGCACCTCGCGCGGCTGGCCGCTCAAGGCCTGACGCCACTCTGCCGCGGCCCAGTCGTCCTGATCCACCCAATGCAGCTCATGCGCCCGAACGACCGCCTCATTGGACAGGAGGGTCTTCCAGACGGCGTCATCTGCGGTCAGAGGTTCCGGATGCGGCTGGTAATCCTGCTGTAGTCGCCAGGCGGCGAGCGGGGCGAACAGGCTGTTGCCCTGGCTGAGCGTGGTGAAAAGTTTTTTCGCCTGCGCGCGGCCGGCCTTGTGCTTGTCCAGGGCGCGTGCGTACCAGTAGGTCCAGCGATCCTGCGTGCGCAGGGGTTTTGGCATGTGCGCGATCCATCTCTGCGCGAGTCGCCACTGGCCATCCCACAGCGCCGCGCGCGCACGCCATTCGAATACCAGATCGTCGGCAAGACGATCCGGCACCTGGCGGAAATAGTGCAAGGCTTCGGGCCGCCGGCTCAGACTCAGGCCCACCGCCAGCGCCGCAGTGAACGGCACGGCGGCGTCGCCATGCAGCTGCCGCGACCGCAGCAGCGGCTTGTAGAGCTTGAGCGCCGCGTCCGGATCAGACCGCGCGACACGCGTGAAGGTCGCGAGCAGAGCCTTCGGCTGGATCGACTCGTGTGGATGTTTGAGCAGGCGATTCAGCTCATCACTTGGCGAGCGCTGCAAGGCCGCCAGCCGCATCAGCGGCGTGGCGATTTCGGGCGGCAGCGATTGCGCAAGGAACTCGGTCAATTCGGCATTGCCGGCATCCACCGCCAGTTGCGCCCGCTGCGCCCGCAGTTCCGGCGTCAGCCAGCCCTGCTGCGCAGCCCAGTCAAACGCGGGAATGCAGGTCGGCGGCAAAGTCTGCCCGGTCATCCAGATTTTCAGCGCATCGTCACGCAGGCTCGTGTCCGGCCCGGTCTTGATCCGCGCCAGCAACTGGATGCAGCGCAAATCGGCGTCGCTGGCCTCGGCGCTGTAGGCCTTGAGGAATTCGGGCCAGGCCTCGCGCTGCGCCAGATTGTGCAGCCAGCCCTGGCGCAGATCGCGCGCAATCGGCAGCGTCGGATACTGCGCCAGAAACGCCTGCACCGCGGCATCGGTCGCGGCGCCGGAAGCCGACTGCAACTGCCGCTGCAAGCGCGCGGCCAGCAGATACGGGTAAAGCACATACGTGCGCAGACTCTCGGGATCGACCTGCGCCGTCTCGCCAGCGGCAGCGCGCGTCATGGCGTCGCGGAACTGGGTCCGCACCGCCGCCATGTCGGTGCCGTCGGCCGCCGCACACGAACCACCCGCGAGCAAGGCCAGCCCTGCCGCACTCAGCAACAGCAAAAAACGTTTTTTGGGATTTTCAGGCATGTCGACATTGTAGAGGCCCCTCTGCTGCGGGGCCATGAACGACTCGCGGCATTCCTTTGAAAATGCCGCCAGGGAAGCTCTGAACCACCCTTGAGCCAAAGATCGAGCGCAGTAGCTTAAGCAAAGTTTCTCAAAAGCCGCTGTCCGGGCGTCTCTAGTCCCAATGGATATAAAGCCCTGCGGCGGATGCCCTTATAATCCGCGCCTCGCAATCGTTTGCCGGACTCCCCATGACCACACTCGTTAAACCCCACGGCGGCGGCACGCTCAAGCCGCTGCTCCTCGAAGGTGCCGCCCGCAAGGCGGAACTGCAGCGCGCCACGACCCTGCCGCGCATCAACGTCAGCTCGCGCGAAGCGGGCGACATCATCATGCTCGGCATCGGCGGCTTCACGCCGCTGACCGGCTTCATGGGCAAGGCCGACTGGCAGGGCGTCTGCGATCACATGAAGATGGCGGACGGACTGTTCTGGCCGATCCCGATCACACTCTCCGCCGACAAGGCCACCGCCGACGCCCTCAAGATCGGTGGCGATGTCGCGCTGTTCGATCCCGAGCGTGACGAAATCCTGGCGACGATGACCATCGCCGAGAAATACGGCATCGACAAAGCCCACGAGTGCCAGCAGATTTTCCGCACCACCGACGCCGCGCATCCGGGCGTGAAGATGGTGATGGCGCAGGGCGAGATCAATCTCGCCGGCCCGGTCAAGGTGCTGAGCCAGGGCGAGTTCCCGACGCAGTACGGCGAGATGTTCATGACGCCGGCGCAGACCCGCGCCGAGTTCGAGAAACGCGGCTGGAAAAAAGTCGCGGCGTTTCAGACCCGCAATCCGATGCACCGCAGCCACGAGTATCTGGCCAAGGTCGCGGTCGAAGTCTGCGACGGCGTGATGGTGCATTCGCTGCTCGGCAAGCTCAAGCCCGGCGACATTCCCGCCGAAGTGCGCCAGGACGCGATCGCCCAGTTGATCGAAAAATATTTCGTCAAGAACACCGTGATCCAGTCGGGCTACCCGCTTGACATGCGCTACGCCGGCCCGCGCGAGGCACTGCTACATGCGCTGTTCCGCCAGAACTACGGCTGCGCCTGGCTGGTGGTCGGCCGCGATCATGCCGGCGTCGGCGATTACTACGGCCCGTTCGACGCACAGAAAATCTTCGACACGATTCCCGCCGGCGCGCTGGAAACCCAACCGCTGAAAATCGACTGGACCTTCTACTGCTCGGCCTGCGGCGGCATGGCGTCGGCGAAAACCTGCCCGCACGATGCCGAACACCGCCTGCTGCTGTCCGGCACCAAGCTGCGCAAACTACTCAGCGAAGGCGACGCGGTGCCGGATAATTTCTCGCGCCCGGAAGTGCTGGCGGTGCTGCGCAAGTACTACGAAGGGCTGGACGAGAGCCAGAAAGTCAAGATCGAACTCAAGGGGCATTCGGCAGCATCAATCGTGAAGAAATGAAATCTTGATTGGCAGACCAACGGCCCGCGCTGCGGGCCGTTTTTTTGTCCGCAGCTCCGGCGTCGCGGCGTATTTCCATACGCATTGCCAAAATCCGTGTGCGGTGCCAGCCTTCGGGCCTGACGGGCCAGAACCCCAGCAACGGACAACCGAGACACCGGCATTCTCATGACTGAAAGCATCCACGACAAAACCATCGTTATCACCGGCGCATCCAGCGGCATCGGCGCCGCGGCGGCCGCGCGCCTGGCTCGCGAAGGCGCGCGGATCTGCCTGATTGCGCGCCGTGCCGACGAACTGGAGCAGGTTCGCGCCGCCATCGAGAAGGACGGCGGCCGGGCCTGGGCCTACCCGACGGACCTCAGCGACGAGAAGGCGCTGGACGCCTGCGCGCAAAAAATACTGGCCGATCATCCGCGCGTGGATATCCTGATCAACAATGCCGGTCGTTCGATCCGCAGGCTGGTGGTCGAATCGCTGGATCGCGAACACGATTTCCAGCGCACCATGCAGATCAATTATTTCGCCGCCGTGCGACTGACCCTGCGCATGCTGCCGCGCATGCTGGAACAGGGCGCGGGACACATCATCAACGTCTCCAGCATGTCGGCGCAGGTGCCGACGCCCCGCTATGCGGCGTATGTGGCGAGCAAGTCGGCGCTGGAAGGTTTCTCGCGCACGCTGGCGGCGGAAATGGTGGACAAAGGCGTGCACATCACCATCATCAACTATCCGCTGGTGAAGACGCCGATGACCGCACCCACCAAGGTCTACCGCTATCTGCGCCAGATGGACGTCGACAAGGCCGCGGAATGGATCGTCAGGGCCATCCGCAAGCGCCCCTACCGTATCGCCAGCCGCCTTGGCGAGACCTGGGGCATGGCGACCACGGCGCTGCCCGGACCCACCGTGGAATGGACCGGGCGACTATTCCGCTTCGTCGGCAAGCGGCTGGAACGCAGGGCGCGGCAATCGCCGGACTGACCCGCGCGCAACCAGGCGTGCGCGGCTGGCTCAGGCCACCTGCGGCAACATCTGCCCGATGAAGTGCCGCAATTCAGGCTTGTCCATGTAGCGCGGCACGGCATAGAACCAGAAGGTCTCGCTCTGCGCCTTGTCGGCGATTGCAGGAATGTCCGCCGCCTTGAGCTTGTCGACCTGCGTCGGGATGCCGAACTCGGCGTTCATCGCACGCACCTTGGCGATGAAGGCGTCGGCCAGCTGCGCCTCGCTCTCGCCGCCTTTCTTGAGGCCGCTGATCTCGGCGAGATTCGCCAGACGTGCGCTGCAGTTGGGCTTGGAGAAATCCAGCACGCGCGGCAGGATGATGGCGTTGGCCAGCCCGTGCGGCACGTGGTAGTAGGCGCCGAAGTTGTGCGCGATGGCATGGACATAGCCGACGCCGGCGATGGTGAAGGCGATGCCGGCCTTGAACGAGGCCTGCGCCATGCTCTGGCGCGCCTCGACGTTGCTGCCGTTCTTCACCGCCTCGGCGAGATTGCCCATGATCAGCGTGACTGCGTCGGTCGCCATCTGGTCGGTGTGCGCCGTGCGGTTGCGCGAGATGTAGGCTTCGACCGCGTGGGTCAGCGCGTCCATGCCGGTAGCGGCGGTGATCGCCGGCGGCAGGCCGGTCATCAGCGCGCCGTCGAGCGCCGCGCCCTTGGGTACCAGCGCCGTATCCATGATCGCGAACTTGCGTGTGGTCGCCGGGTCCGACACCACCGCGGCGATGGTCACTTCCGAGCCGGTGCCAGCGGTCGTCGGCACGGCGTAGAGCTTCATCGGCGGCACGATGATGCGCATCAGGCCCGCCATCCAGGTAATCGGATACGGATTGCGCGCGCGCGCGGCGATGACCTTGGCGGCGTCGATCGAGGAGCCGCCGCCGACGGCGAGAATCGCGGTGCAGCCTTCCTTCTTCAGCATCGCCAGACCGGTCTCGATCTGTGCGATGGTCGGATTGGGCAGCACGCCGTCGTAGACCACGTAGTTGACGCCGAGCTGGCCCAGCTTGTCCTGCATCGCCTTGAGCAGGCCGATCTTGACCAGCATGGCGTCGGTGACGATCAGCAGCTTGCTCACGCCGGTGCCGGCGATGTGTTCGCACAACTGCAACGAAGATCCGGGACCGGTGAACATCTGTGGCGTGCGGAACGGCAGCAGCTTACTGCTCCATTTGAGGATGAACTGCCAGATCTTGAAAAACAGAACCTTGAGCGAGAACGGAATCATGCTGCTGCCCCCTAGAGTGTGATGACTTGCGGCGCAGCTGCATGCGTGCGCCTTTTACGGATTGTCGCCTTCCCGCTGCCGCTCAGCAATAGAACCCGTAAATACGCGCCCCGGAATCGACACTCATGTCCTGCGCGCGGCCTGCTTGTCGCGCAGAGCGCTGCGCAGTTGCTGAATGTTCTCACGCAGCATGTCGGCCACCAGTTCGTCGGTGCGCGGGTCGTTGAGCACCGCACGCACGATTTGCAGGCTGGTGTCGCTGATGGTTTCGACGATGTCGTTGTAGAAAGGCAGTCGCGTCAGACGATGCGTGCGCGGGTTCTCGCGCAGCTTGTCGGCGATCAGGGCGCGCAGTTCGCGATCGTTCTCGGCCAATGCGCCGGCGATATTGTGCGTGAACGTGCCCTTGCCCAGAACCTCGGCCACTTCATCCAGCACACCGAGCGTGATCGGCGTGCTGATGGCATCGACGATCGCCGAACTGAAGCGATTGACCACGCGATAGGTGAATTCCTCACCGAGCGCACGGTCGGCGGCCATGCCGAAACGCGCCATCATGATGACGATGCGGACCACGCGAAACAGCCGGAAGCCGCGGAACGCCGGCGTCGACACCGGAATCATGCCCAGCACGTCGTACCAGTTGCGCGCCACGAACTGCGCACGCCACCCGGCCTGCCGCCAGCGCCAGAGAAATTCAGCGGCAAAAATCGCGCAGGCGGCGTTATCGGCACGCAGGATCCACACGGTCTGCGCCGGCGTCGCATGACCCCAGGTTTCATAACCCACCAGCGCCACTGAAATCAGCGCCAGCAACAGCATCGACCAGTCCAGCAACGGGATATGCGCCAGCACGGCCAGCAGGCCCGGCGATTGCGACGACTGCGACGCAGCCGATGTCGGCGTGCCGGCGCTCATGTGGCTGCGTCGAGAGTCACGGCTGAACTCCATCTAACCGGCAAGAGCGGCGCGCAGGGATTCCACGCGCTTGCGGTTGGCGCCCAGATCGGAATAGCCCAGACGCGATGACGAGCGCACGTGCAGCCGCTTGCCGTCGCAGTAAAATTCGACGTCATCGACATAGCCCATCAGCGCGCTGCTGAATTCCGCATAGAGGTAATCGGGCGCCACCTTGACGATCTGCACACGCGGCAGTCCGGAAAGCGCCTGTTTGAGCTTCGACATGGCGGGTTCGGTGCCTCCGGCGCAGACCAGTGGCGCGATGTAATGCTTACGATCTGCGGCGTCAGCCATACTGCTCACCCAGTTGGGCTTGCTTGTCGCCGGTGCTGAAAAATGTCCTGAAACAACTCCAAGCTGTTGCGGTCTGCTTCCGGAAAATTTGAACATGACCTGCTCCCGAACGAACGATGTCGATGTCGTCAGCCTGCCTCGGCGACCGCCTTGGGCAGGAAGGCAACACCCTTGAGTCTCATCCCCAGAATCGCCTTGCACAGCGCATCGATGGCCTTGTGCCGGGGAAACGTCTTGCGCCAGATCAGCGCGATGCGGCGTGACGGTGCCGGCGCGGCCAGCGGACAGGCCACCAGCTGACTGCTTTCATCCGCGCGGTTTTCCACAGAGCTGCGCGGCACCACGGTAATGCCGAGCCCGCTGATGACCATGTAGCGGATGGTTTCAAGGCTGCTGCCGGTGCGCGGCCGCGGGCCATCGCCTTCATCGGTGACGCATTTCGGACAGGCGGAAATCACCTGCTCGCGGAAACAATGCCCCGGCCCCAGCAACAGCAGATTTTCTTCGGCCAGCCGCCTGGCGGGAATCTGCTTCTCGCCGGCCCAGCGATGCTCGGGCGGCATCAGCACGACGAAATCCTCGTCGTAAAGCGGCAGCGCGTTGAGTCCCTGCAGATCCACCGGCAACGCCACCAGCGCCACATCCAGTTCATTGTCGCGCAGCTGCTCGAGCAGCTTTGCCGTGAAATTTTCCTCGATCACCAACGGCATCTGCGGCGCTTGTTGACGCATCAGCGGCACCAGCGTCGGCAACAGGTAAGGGCCGACCGTATAAATCGCACCGAGCCGCAGCGCCCCGACCAGTTCATCGTGGCCTTCGCGCGCCATGTCCTCGACGCGATGCGCTTCGGCCAGCACCCGCCGCGCCTGCTCGATGATGCGCTCGCCGACCGGCGTGGGTTTGGCTTCGCCGCGACTGCGCTCGAACAGCGTCACGCCAAGTTCTTCTTCAAGTTTTTTGACGGCGACCGACAGCGTCGGCTGCGACACGAACGAACGCTCGGCGGCACGGCCGAAATGCCGCTCCTTGTCCAGATTCACCAGATAGCGCAGTTCGGTCAGCGTCATGGATTCACGAGCCAGTCTTTCGCAACCAGGAAGTCTTTATACAGCTTTTCCTCGGCGCTGCCGGGTTCCGGTTGAAAATCATAGCGCCAGCTCGCGAGCGGCGGCATCGACATCAGGATGGACTCGGTACGGCCGCCGGATTGCAGACCAAACAATGTGCCTCGATCCCACACCAGGTTGAACTCGACGTAGCGGCCGCGCCGATACAACTGCCACTCGCGTTCACGCTCGCCGTAGGGCGTGTCCTTGCGCCGCTGCACGATCGGCAGGTAAGCCGGGATAACGTGATCGCCGACGCTTTTCATCAGACCGAACGCCTTATCGAAACCGCCTTCGCTCCAATCGTCGAAGAACAGGCCGCCGATGCCGCGCGGCTCGGCGCGATGCTTGAGATAAAAATACTCGTCGCACCATTTCTTCAGCCGCGGATAAACCGCTTCGCCCTGAGTCTTGCAGGCCAGCTGTGCAACGCCATGCCAGTGACGGCAATCGTCTTCGTAACCGTAAAACGGCGTCAGGTCGAAACCGCCGCCGAACCACCAGATCGGCGGCTCGCTGGCTTTCTCGGCGATGAAGAAACGCACATTGGCATGCGCGGTCGGCGCATGCGGATTGCGCGGATGGACCACCAGCGACACGCCCATCGCGCGCCATTGGCGCCCCAGCAGTTCGGGCCGGTGCGCGGTTGCGGACGGCGGCAGCTTGTTGCCCTGCACCAGCGAGAAGGCGACGCCGGCGCGCTCGAACACGGCGCCGTCGGCGAGCACCCGCGTGTCGCCGCCACCGCCGCTCAACGCCGAGGCGGCGCCGCTGCTGTCGCGCGTCCACACATCGCTGTGGAAACGTGCGCCGCCGTCAGCCTGCTCCAGGGCATCGCAGAGATGCTGTTGCAAACCGCGCAGATAGGTTTCGACATCCGCCGCGTTCATGGCCGCAGGGTTTTGCCGGTTTGCAGGTCGCGGATGGTGGTGGGCTGTGCACGGCCACCCAGCGGGCCGGTCAGCACCGCGTCCAGTCCATCGCCAAAACGCAGACGCACCTGCGTCACGCTCATCGCCGGCGACTCACCGCTGCGGTTGGCGCTGGTCGAGACGATGGCGCCGCCAAAAGCGCTGCACAGCGCCGCCGCGACCGGATGCGCGGTCACGCGCACGGCGATGGTTTGATGCTCGCCGCGCACCCATTCCGGCACCCGTTCGGATGCCGGCACCAGCCAGGTCACCGGTCCGGGCCAGCTCGCCAGAGCGGGCGCCAGCGCATTGAGCGGGATCTCGGCGATGTAGGGCTGCAACTGCGAATAATTGGCGGCAATCAAGATCAGACCCTTGCGCCAGTCGCGCCGCTTGAGATGCAGCAGGCGCTCGCCGGCATGCCGGTTCATCGGGTCGCAGCCCAGCCCCCAGACCGCCTCGGTCGGATAGGCGATGACGCCGCCGGCGCTCAGCGTGTGGCAGACCGCACGGATTTGCAGCGAAGTGGCCATCGTGATTCAGCCGCCGACTTTGTTTTGCGTCCGCGCCGGATATTTCCTTGCCGGCGTTTTCTTGGCGGCGGTTTTTTTCACAGGTTTCTTCTTCACCGCGGTTTTCTTCGCCGGCTTGGCGGCTTTTGCCGGCTTGCTGGCTTCATCGGCGCCGGGCGCTTTGGCCTTGGCGGATTTGGCGGATTTGCGCGCCGGCTTCTTCGCTGCTTCGGCCTCGGCCAGATAAGCCTCGCACTCGAACACGCTTAGCGACTCCGGCTCCTTGCCGCGCGGAATACGCGCCTTGCGGGTGCCGTCAGTGATATACGGCCCGAAACGGCCCTTGACGATGCGGATGCCGGTGTCGGCAAAAATCTTGAGGGTGGCCGCTTCCAGCGCCTCGGCCTTGAGCCGGATCAGTTCCAGCGCGCGCGCCAGATCGACGGTATACGGGTCGTCTTCTTTTTTCAGCGAAACAAAACTCTTGCCATAACGGATATACGGCCCGAAGCGGCCGACGTTCGCTTCCACCTCGAAACCATCCGGTGTCTGGCCGAGTTTGCGCGGCAGCTTGAACAATTCCAGCGCCTGCTCCAGCGTGATGGTGTCGATGCGCTGGTTGCCGCGCAGGCTGGCGAAGCGCGGCTTGTCCTCGTCGTCCTTGGTGCCGATCTGCACGAAAGGGCCGAAGCGGCCGATGCGTGCCGACACCGGCTTGCCGCTGACCGGATCGCTGCCGATCTGGCGCGCCTGCGAGACCTCTTCGCGCTTGAGCTCCATCTTCTCGTCGACGCGCGGCTTGAAATCGCGCCAGAACTCGGCGAGCAGTGGCACCCATTTTTTCTCGCCGCGCGACACCGCATCGAGATCGTCTTCCAGATGCGCGGTGAATTCGTAATCGACGTACTGGGTGAAATGCTCGGTGAGAAAGCGGTTGACCACCATACCAACGTCGCTGGGCGAGAACGCCTTGCCGTCGAGCCGCACGTAGTCACGCGCCTGCAGCGTGGCGATGATGCTGGCATAGGTCGAGGGCCGGCCGATGTCGTATTCCTCCAGCGTCTTCACCAGCGACGCTTCGGTAAAGCGCGGCGGCGGCTCGGTGAAATGCTGGTCGGGAATCACATCCAGCAGCTTGATACGCTCACCGGCCACCAGCGGCGGCAGACGCTTTTCGTCATCCTCGTCGCTCGGCTCGTCAGTACTTTGCATGTAAACCGCGATGAAGCCGGGCTCGACCAGCACCGAGCCACTGGCGCGAAACGCATGCGGTTCACCGGCGCGCAGCTCGGCGGTGACGGTGTCGTAAACCGCCTGTGTCATCTGGCTGGCCATCGCGCGCTTCCAGATCAGCTCGTAAAGCTTGGCCTGGTCGGGCGTCATGAACTTGGCGATCTGCTCCGGAATCCGTGCGGCGGACGTCGGGCGCACGGCTTCGTGCGCTTCCTGCGCGTTCTTCGACTTGGTCTTGAACTGGCGCGCTTCCGGCGGCACTGAAGATGCGCCGTATTTCCTGGCGATGACTTCGCGGATTTCCACCAGCGCGTCCTGCGCAAGATTGACCGAGTCGGTACGCATATAGGTAATGAGGCCGACAGTCTCGCCACCGAGATCGACGCCTTCGTACAACTGTTGCGCGGTGCGCATGGTGCGGCTGGAGGTGAAGCCGAGCTTGCGGTTGGCGTCCTGCTGCAAAGTCGAGGTGGTGAACGGCGGTGCCGGGTTGCGCCGGCGCTGTTTCTTGTCGACGCTGGCGACGAGCAATTCGCCCTTTGCGGCGGCGAGGATTTTCTGTTTGGCAGCTTCAGAACCGCCGGCGTCGGTCAGCGTGAACTGTTCGACTTTCTGGCGATCCAGCTCGACCAGCCGCGCGCTGAACACCGTGCCTTTCTCGGCGCGCGCCTCGATGGTCCAGTATTCCTGCGGCACGAACGCACGGATTTCCAGTTCGCGTTCGCAAATCAGGCGCAGCGCCGGACTCTGCACACGGCCCGCGGACAGGCCGGTCTGGATCTTGCGCCACAGCAATGGCGATAAATTGAAGCCGACCAGGTAATCCAGCGCGCGCCGTGCCTGCTGCGCGTTGACCAGATCCACCGCAATATCGCGCGGCTCCGCGATGGCTTTCTGTACCTCGCGCTGGGTGATCTCGTAGAACACCACGCGCTTGACTGGCTTGCCCTTGATCGCGTTCTTTTCCTTGAGCAATTCCAGCAGGTGCCAGGCGATGGCCTCACCCTCGCGATCAGGGTCGGTTGCAAGGAACAGCGCGTCGGCATTTTTCAGCGCAGCCTGGATCGCGCGCACGTGCTTCTCGTTGCGCTCGATCGCCTGGTATTTCATGGCGAAGCCGTTGGTGGTGTCGACAGCGCCGTCTTTCGGCACCAGATCGCGCACATGGCCGTAGGAGGCCAGAACTTCGTAGTCCGAACCCAAGTACTTCTTGATCGTCTTGGCCTTGGCCGGCGACTCGACGATGACGAGGTTTTTACTCATCTATATATGGAACCCAAGTGATATGAGGCGCGGCGATAGGCCGCGGCACAGGCGGCTTATACG
>JBOICJ010000158.1:0-4413 GCA_050740035.1 Stenotrophobium sp.
CCGCCTGCGTGTGGCGGTGCTGATTTTTGGTCGTTCGACACCGGTCGAGTTGGAATTTTCGCATGTGGAGAAAGGGTAAGCCGCCGCGCTTCGGCGATGACTCAATGTCATCGCCAGCGGCGGCGAACGCCCGGCCACGGATGGCCGGGCAGGGCTATCCAAGAGGCGCGGAGTCGCGCCATGGATGGCAGGAACAGATTTATAGAGGGCGGAAGGATGTCCTTCTGCGATGGCAACAACGGGGAGCCGCAAGGCGTTCGCACCCACACAGGAGTAAAAGATGGCTAAGAAAGTAACGGCCTACATCAAGCTGCAGATTCCTGCAGGCAAGGCCAACCCGGCGCCGCCGGTCGGTCCCGCGCTGGGCCAGAACGGCGTCAACATCATGGAATTCTGCAAGGCGTTCAACGCCGCCACGCAGAAGATCGAACCGGGCCTGCCGACGCCGGTGGTGATCACGGTTTATTCCGATCGCTCCTTCACCTTCGTCACCAAGACCCCGCCGGCTACCGTGCTGATCAAGAAGGCCATTGGCCTGGAGTCCGGCAGCGCCACCCCGAACACCAAGAAAGTCGGCAAGATTTCGCGCAAGCAACTCGAAGACATCGCCAAGCTCAAGTGGCCCGACCTCAATGCCGGCGGCATGGATGCAGCGGTGCGCATCATCGCCGGTTCTGCCCGTAGCATGGGCGTCGAGACGGAGCTCTAAGACATGGCAAACATCAGCAAACGTCAGAAGCTCATCGCCAGCAAGGTTCAGCAGGGCAAGGTTTACACCCTCGATCAGGCCGTGGACATCCTCAAGGAATGCGCCACCGCCAAGTTCAAGGAGTCCGTGGACGTGGCCGTCAATCTTGGCATCGACGCCAAGAAGTCCGACCAGAACGTGCGCGGTTCCACCGTGCTGCCGCACGGCAATGGCAAGACCGTGCGCGTGGCGGTATTCGCGCAGGGCGCCAAGGCCGAAGAGGCTAAGGCTGCCGGTGCCGATGAAGTCGGCATGGAAGATCTCGCCGCCAAGATGAAGGCCGGCGATCTCGATTTCGGCGTGGTCATCGCTTCGCCCGACACCATGCGCGTGGTCGGTACGCTCGGCCAGGTGCTCGGTCCGCGTGGCCTGATGCCCAACCCGAAGACCGGCACGGTCACGCCCGACGTCGTCGGCGCGGTGAAGAACGCCAAATCGGGGCAGGCGCGTTTCCGCACCGACAAGGCCGGCATCGTGCACTGCTCGGTTGCCGCCGCCCATTTCGAACCCGTCAAGATCAAGGAAAACCTGCTTGCGGTGATTCGCGACATCCGCCGCCTGAAGCCGTCCTCGTCCAAGGGCATCTTCATCAAGAAGGTAGTGCTGTCCACGACCATGGGGCCGGGACTGCGCGTCGATCTTTCCAGCCTGCCGGAGTAACGCGGCGGGCGTTTCCACCCGCCGGGATGGGCGGGTGGGTTTCAAGACTTTGTAGCGTGTGGCGCAAGCCACCCGTCAAAGACCGTAAGTGAGCCGGGTTCGCCCGGGGATTAAAGGCGCAAGCCGCTTACGCAGACGGCGTAACCGAAAGCTGTATTTCTGCTGACGGTGTAACCGTAACAGGAGAGCGGGGCCGCGAGGCGCCGCTCATACGTCAACAGAAGCACCAGGAGCAAGTCGATGGCACTCAGGCTAAATGACAAGAAAACCCTGGTTGCGGAAGTGAATGATGTCGCCAAGCGCGCACTCTCGGCAGTGGCTGCCGAGTACCGCGGGCTGCCGGCCGGCAAGTTCGATGAACTGCGCAGCAAAGCCCGTCAACAGGGCATTTACCTGCACGTCGTCAAGAACACGCTGGCCAGCCGCGCGGTGGCAGGCACCGAGTTTGAATGCCTGACGCCGGTTTTGGTGGGTCCGCTGGTCCTCGGTTTTTCACTGGATGATCCCGGTGCCGTGGGCCGCGTGATCAAGGATTTTGCGAAAGAAAACGAAAAGCTGGTGGTCAAGGCCATTGCTGTCGGCGGCACCCTGTACGGGGCCAAGGACATCGATCGTCTGGCATCGCTGCCCACCAAGGATCAGGCCATCGCCATGCTCCTGGGCACGATCAAGGCCCCGGTCGGCGCTTTCGTTCGCACCCTTGCCGCACCGACTGCCAAGTTTGTACGCACCGTCAAAGCGGTGGCCGACAAACAGCAGGCCGCGTAATTCATTTCCCGATCAAGCAATACAGCTTACTCACATATTTTTGGAGTTTTGAAAATGGCTACTAAAGAAGAAATCCTTGACGCGATTTCGGCGATGTCCGTGATGGACGTCGTTGAACTGGTCAAGATGATGGAAGACAAGTTCGGCGTCACCGCCGCCGTTGCCGTTGCCGCTGCCGGCCCCGCCGCCGCCGCCGCTCCGGCTGCCGAAGCGCAGACCGAGTTCAACGTGTTGCTGTCCAGCATCGACCCGGCCAAGAAGGTCAACGTCATCAAGGTTGTGCGCGAAATCACCGGCCTGGGCCTGAAGGAAGCCAAGGACCTGGTGGAAAGCGCCCCTTGCGCCGTGAAGGAAGGTGTCAGCAAGGACGACGCCGAAACGATGAAGAAGAAGCTGGAAGAAGGCGGCGCCAAGGTCGAGTTGAAGTAAGACCTTGCTGTTTTCTGCTGCATGCAATGCCGGCAAAGGCTGGGAGCCCAGGCTCTCGGCCTTTGGCCGTTTGCCTTCAGTGCTGAGTGCGTGGTTTGGCGGTTCCGAGCATTCAGCACTGAAGAGCAATGGCAACACTGCTCGCAATTTTGATTTGATGTTTTAAGAGGACGTAGCCCATGGCCTACTCGTTCACCGAGAAGAAGCGCATCCGCAAGGATTTCAGCAAGCTGACGGAGACTCTCGAGATTCCGTATCTGCTGGCGACCCAGCTGGATTCGTACCGTGATTTTCTGCAGGCCGAAGTGCAGCCGGCCAAGCGCCGCGACGACGGCTTGCAAGCTTCGTTCAAGTCGGTCTTCCCGATGGCGTCGTACAACGGCGCCGCCGCGCTGGAGTTCGTCAAGTACCGCCTCGATGAGCCGATCTTCGAGGAAAAGGAGTGCCGCGTCCGTGGCATGACCTACGCCGCGCCGCTCAAGGTCACGGTCCGCCTGGTGATCTTCGACCGCGAGTCCAAGGAAAAGCGCGTCAAGGACGTCCGCGAACAGGAAGTCTATCTCGGCGAAATGCCGCTGATGACCGACAACGGCACGTTCGTCATCAACGGCACCGAGCGCGTCATCGTCTCGCAGCTGCACCGTTCGCCCGGCGTGTTCTTCGATCATGACAAGGGCAAGACCCACAGCTCCGGCAAGCTGCTGTACAGCGCCCGCATCATTCCGTATCGCGGCTCGTGGCTGGACTTCGAGTTCGATCCCAAGGACAACCTGTTCGTCCGTATCGACCGCCGCCGCAAGCTGCCGGCCACCATCCTGCTGCGCGCGCTCGGTTACGACAGCCAGCAGATGCTGGAGATGTTCCACGACATCAACAATTTCAAGCTGGAAGCCGATGGCGTCAGCCTGGAGCTGGTCGCCGAGCGTCTCAGGGGCGAGAAAGCCCAATTCGACATCATGGACGGCAAGAAGGTGCTGGTGGAGCAGGGCAAGCTCATCACCGCGCGCCACGTCAAGCTGATCGCCGAAGCAGGACTCAAGCGTCTGGAAGTGCCGGACAACTATCTCTACGGCAAGATTCTTGCGCGCGACCTGGTGGCCAAGGGCACCGGCGAAGTGCTGGCTGCGGCCAATACCGAAATCACCGAAGCGCTGCTGCCGAAGCTGCGTGAAGCCGGCATTGCCGACCTGCCGACGCTGTACGTCAACGATGTCGACAAGGGGCCGTATGTCTCCACCACGCTCAACATCGACGCAACCCGTACGCGCCTCGAGGCGCTGGTCGAAATCTATCGCATGATGCGCCCCGGCGAACCGCCGACCAAGGATGCGGCGGAGACGCTGTTCGAGGGCCTGTTTTTCGCGCCCGAGAAATACGACCTCTCGGCCGTGGGCCGCATGAAATTCAACCGTCGCTTGCGTCGCGAGGCCACCACCGGTTCCGGCGTGCTCGACAAGCAGGACATCGTCGATGTCATGCAGCAGATCATCGCCATCCGCAACGGCGAAGATCAGACCGACGATATCGATCATCTGGGCAACCGCCGCATTCGTGCGGTGGGCGAAATGGCGGAAAACGTGTTCCGTACCGGTCTGGTGCGCGTCGAGCGCGCGGTGCGCGAGCGCCTGGCGATGGCCGAGGCCGACAATCTCACGCCGCAGGATCTGATCAATGCCAAGCCGGTGGGCGCGGCGATCAAGGAGTTCTTCGGGTCCAGCCAGCTCTCGCAGTTCATGGATCAGAACAACCCTTTGAGCGAGATCACCCACAAGCGCCGCGTTTCGGCGCTGGGACCCGGCGGTCTGACT
>JBOICJ010000159.1:0-3549 GCA_050740035.1 Stenotrophobium sp.
CCCAGCGACAGCGACCAGATCAGGGTCTTGACCACGAGGATGCCGACGATCAGCGACATCGTCGCATGACCCTGCAACAGATCGCGGATGACGTCGTAGCCGACGCCCATCGCGCGCGGCTCGAACAGACCGCCGATGCCGATGATGAGACCCCCGATGGCCGGCCACCACATCCAGTGGATCGGCAGTTTCTTGAAGGTGTCCTCGGCGAAATACACCAGCTCGGTGGCGCCGACCGCAAGCAGGCCGCCGCCGAGTCCGGCCAGCACGCAGAAGCCGGCGATTTCAAAGTTGATCGTCAATTGAGGATCGGGCACCGGGAAAATCGCCGCCGACCCGACCAGCCAACCGCGTACCAGCGTCGCGATCAGCACGGCGGTGGCGACCGGCAGATAACTGCGCGGCTTCCATTCAAACAGCAGCAGTTCGACCGCCAGCAGGATCGATGCCAGCGGCGCATTGAAGGTCGCGGCCATGCAGCCGGCGGCACCGGCCACCAGCAGCGCCTTGCGCTCGTCGGCGGTGAGTTTGAGCAACTGCGACAGCAGCGAACCGAATGCGCCGCCGGTCATGATGATCGGACCCTCGGCGCCGAACGGGCCGCCGGTGCCGATGGTGACGGCCGCCGAGATCGGTTTGAGCACCGCCACGCGCGGCTGGATCTTGCTGCCCTTGCGCAGGATCGCGTCGATCGCCTCGGGCATGCCATGCCCGCGTATCGCCTCGGAACCATAGCGCGCGATGACGCCGACGATCAGTCCGCCGACCACCGGCGCAGCAAGGATCAGCAGCCAGTGGTGCGTCGCCCCGCCCGGCGCCACCAGTTGCGTCGACCAGCGCTGGTAGAACACGGCATTGGTGATGATGCCGATCAAGTCCTGCAACAGGATCGCCAGGAACGCACTGACGATGCCGACGATGACCGACAGTGCGACGATCAACAAGACGCGCGGGCCCATCGAAAAATCGCCCAGGTGCTTGGGCATTTCCGGAACGGACGTGGATGAAATGGCCAAGAGCGATGTTCCAGACTAGGCTTCAGGTGCGCGAAATTATCACATGCCGGTGGGAATTTCAGGTCGGTTCGCAGTCCTGACACCCGCTGCGACACCTGGAGCCTGCCGGCTGCAAAGAGGGTTCAGCGCGCATCACAACTCGCCGCCCGTACGCACTGCCGTCCCGCGACTGCCGGCTGCGCCGGGATGGCTTCAGGCGGCTTGCCTGAGTGGCATCACCGGCGCGGAATGCTCGCGATGCCGCATCACCTGTCCCAGAGGCTCGCGTCCGAACAGCGCCGTGTAGCGGCCGTCTTCCCAGGCGATGCGGCCGTTGATCAGGGTCCGGGCGACCACGCCGTCCGGGCGATTGACCAGTTGATGATGTTCAAAGGCATCGCGATAGATGTATTGGATGCAGGCTTCAGGTTCATAGCGTCGCAGCGCTTCTGGATCGACCTGCACCAGATCGGCCCGCGCACCGACGCGTATCGTGCCGGCGTCAATGGCAAAAAACTCCGCCGGCTCCTGCGTCAGGCGGTGCACCGCCAGCGCGACCTTGTCGATGCCGTCCTGCTGCGCAAACTTGAGCGTGCGCAAGTTGCCGTCGTAGAACGCCATGTTGGTGAGGTGCGCGCCGCTGTCGTTGAAGCCGGGCAACAGCAGCGGATCGAACAACAGCTTCTTGGTCAGCGCCGGATCGCGATTGGCGGTGACGGTCCACCAGCGCAGGTCGGTGTCGTAGCTGCGCAGTAGGTGCAGGAAAAAGTCGCAGTCGTCGGCGATGGGCTTTGTGAACGAGGCGAACGCCTGCCGCTCCGCCTCGCTGCGCGCGACGGACAGGATGTCTGGGTGCGGCGACGCGGCAGGGACGCCGGATTTGTCGCCGCCACCCTGCCCGCTGGCCTGCCACTGTTGCAGACGCGCAAAAATGGATTGCAGGGTTTCGCCGCTCCAGTCCGCCACCGGACAGCGCTCCACCGTCATGTCGCTCAGGTTGCGGGTCAGCACGTTGTCGTCCATGCGCAGCCAGCGCTTGAGGCGCGCCAGATTGAAGCCGCGCTTGCCGCGAGTCCACATGCGGCGGAAATCGGCGACATAGGCCGGGTCGTTGAGAATGGCGAGTCGGCTGGCGCGATCGTCCAGTTCGCATTCGTTGAGCCGGCGCAGCTCCGGCACTTCTTCGGCGATGGGGGTGATCACGCCATCGCTCCAGATCTTGAACGGCGCCGACAGCGCCTGCAGCCTGAACATGCCGCGCAGCAGCCGCGAATTGAGCAGGCGCGACATCAGCAGGCCCAGCTTGAGCAGCGAGCGATTGGTGCTGACATCGATCGCCGCCACCGCAGTCGTCTTCAGCGGTCGGCCGTAGAGTCGGCCCGAGGTCAGCAGGAAATTGCGGAACACCGCGAGCTTGTCGTCCTTGGGCGGCGTCGCCTGCCAGACGCGGCCCCAGCGGCGCACGATCGCGGTGAGACGTTTGAGCTCGGATAACGGCGCGAACTGCGTCGGAATCTGCTTGTGCGTATTGGGACGATTGGCCAGGTAGTGGAACGGCAAGCCGTCGGTCGAGAATCCGACATAGCCTTCGCGCATGCCCTGCTCGACGCGTTGCTCCATCTCCTGCAACTCGGCTTCGGTCGGTTCGCGCGTCACCGAGTCCTGCAGGCCCATCACCTCGATGCGCAGCATCGAATGCGGAATCATCGGCACGATGTTCGGCCCCAGCGGCAACCGTGCAAAGTGCGCGAGGTAATCTGCGGAGTTGTCCCAGTTCACCTTGTCGGCGACTTTGCGCAGCACGGACTTGGGTACGTTTTCGACACGCGCAAAACAATCGACGATGGGATCGTCGCCGTTGCGCCGTTGCGCACCGTAGGCGATGCCGAGGCTGCAATTGGCGACGACCGCCGTGGTGGTGCCATGGCGCACCGCCTCGGGCAGGCCCGGATCCAGTTCCACTTCCAGATCGAAATGCGTGTGGATGTCGAGCAGGCCCGGCAGCAGCCACTGGCCACTGGCGTCGATCACGCGAGCCGCCCGACTCGCCGGCAAGCCCGGGCCGAGCGCGGCGATCTTGCCGCCGGCGATGGCGACATCCTGCTGCACCGGCGCAGCGCCGCTGCCATCGAACACCAGCGCGTTCTTGATCAATATTTCCCAGGCGGGGGCGCTATCGTCCATGAGCTGCTCCTCGACGAAATTCTTAAAAACATATTAGTCAGCAGGCTGCAGCGAACTGATGGGAAAAATGACCCTGATGCGGTTTTCCCGTCACCCGCTCGCCAGATTTACGTTCGAAATACTGTTATTATATATTGTATATTATTTTAATATATTAATATTTTATAACATTATTTTTATTGAAAACAACTAGAGCGGGTGGCACAAATTAAGACGCCGCTGAACGTCTCAGATTTTTCCGCCAGCCTTCTCGATCAGGCGCGTCGTCGAATAGCCCTTGTGAAAATCCAGCACCACGACTTTTCCGCCGTTGCCGGTGACCGCTTCATGGCCGGCAATCTGCTCCGGCGTGTAATCGCCACCCTTGACC
>JBOICJ010000160.1:0-2161 GCA_050740035.1 Stenotrophobium sp.
TCGGGCAGCAGCTCGCGCAGCTTGTCCTTGTCCATCTTGCCGACGTTCATGCGCGCCGTGGTCTCGTCGCGCAGCCGCGGGATTTCCTGCTCGACCAGCGCAGTCGGCACTTCAATCGGATTGACCGCCAGCAGCTGGTCCAGCGCCTGCAGCTTGAGGCGGTTCTGGATCGCCTTGTCGCGCTCCTTGGTCAGGGCCGTCCTGCCCTTCTCGCGCAGGCCGGCTTCGCCCGCAGCGGCTTCGACGCCGTGCGCCTTGAGGAATTCCTCGTTGATCTCGGGCAGCACCGCTTCCTTGACGTTCTGGAGCGTCACGCGGAACTGCGATTTCTTGTTCCGCAGATCTTCGCGGCGATAGTCGGCCGGGAAAGTGACATCGGCCGTGAACTCCTCACCGGCGGCGTGACCAACCACGCCGTTTTCCAGATCGGCCAGAAACTGGCTGTTGCCCAGCTCGATGGAAACATCCTTGCCTTCGCCGCCGGCAAAAGCCTCGCCGTCGATGCGGCCGACGAAATCCATCTGCACCGTGTCGCCGATCCGTGCGACCCGGCTGACTTCGTTCAGGGTCTGGCGCGCCTTGCGCAGGTTCAGCACCAGTTTGTCGACATCCGCCTCGCTGATTTCCACGACCGGCTTTTCGATCTTCAGGCTCGACAGATCGTTCAAGGCGATTTCGGGATAGACCTCGAAGCTGGCGACGTACTCCAGCGGCTCGCCGGGATTCTCGACGGTGATGTCCACTTTTGGCGGCCCCGCGGGATTGACGCCCGCCTGCCCCAGCGCCTCGGGATACGTCTGCTGCACCAGCTCGGACACCGCGTCCAGACGCGCCGACTCGCCATACTGCTGCTCGATCACCTTGAACGGCGCCTTGCCCGGACGAAAGCCGGGAATCTTGGCGCGCGAGGCCATCTGCTTGAGGCGCTGCGACACCGCCTTGTTCACGCGGTCGGCGGGAACCCGCACACGCATTTGCCGGCGCAGGCCGCCCGGGACTTCGACTTGAACTTCCATTGCAAGAACCTGAGGGTTGTGAATTTGTGGAAAAAGCACCTTGGTGCGACTGACAGGACTCGAACCTGTACGCCTTACGACACAAGAACCTAAATCTTGCGCGTCTACCAATTCCGCCACAGTCGCGAGCCGCGAAGTATATCAGCCGCGATGACTTTTCAGGCTTGTCGCACGCTGTTCCGCTATGCTTGCGGCCACCCGCTCTCCGGGGCGCGATACGAAGTTTTGTTATTATTTATTTAATTTATTAAATAATATAATATATATTATAACATTAATCGGGCACTCGAATCCAACAGCGGGTGCGCTATTTCGATACGAAAAATGACCGGTTACCGTCCCCTGCGATTGCGCTTCATCCTGGTGCTGTTGCTGCTGACCCTGGCGGTTGCCGTGTGCGCGCTCGGCATCGGCCCGACGCATATCTCACCCGCGCAGGTCTGGGCGGCGCTGGTGCCAGGCCAGCAGAATCCGTCGCCGGTGGATGTCGCCATTCTGCAGCTGCGCCTGCCGCGGGTCGTGCTGGCGCTGATGGTCGGCGCGGCGCTGGCGCAGACCGGCAGCGCGATGCAGGCCCTGTTCAGAAACCCGCTGGCGGATCCCAGCATCGTCGGCGTTTCCAGCGGCGCGGCGCTGGCGGCGGTGGCTGCGATCGTACTGGGCTATTCGCTGGGCTGGACGCAATCGCTCCCGACACAACTGGTGTTGCCGCTCGCGGGTTTCGTCGGCGGCATCCTCGCCGCTTGGCTGGTGATGCGATTGTCGCGACACGAAGGCGTCACCCGCCCCAGCACCATGCTGCTGGCGGGCATGGCGATCAACGCGGTGGCGGGCGCCGGCATCGGCCTGCTGATCCACATGGCCGATACCACGGCGCTGCGCTCGCTGATGTTCTGGATGTACGGTTCTCTGGGGAAATCCGGCTGGGACGAAATCCTGTGGGCGGCGCCGCTGATGTTGCTGCCGATCCTGTGGCTACCGCGCGAAGCCGGCGCGCTCAATGCCTTGCTGCTGGGCGAAGCCGAGGCCGGGCATCTGGGCGTGGACGTGCCGCGGTTGCAGCGGCGCGTGCTGATTCTGGTGGTGCTGGCGGTCAGCGCCAGCGTCGCGTTGACCGGCATCATCGGCTTCGTCGGCCTGGTCGT
>JBOICJ010000161.1:0-7276 GCA_050740035.1 Stenotrophobium sp.
GCCCTGCGGCTCGTACATGAAAGTCGCGCCGCACTGCTGGCGGAACGTCTCGCTCGGCGGACGCTTCACGCCGGGGAATTCATAGTGCGCGTGCATGCGCGGATCGAGCAGCGCCTGGAAGAACCACGGCAGCCAGCCCAAGCCCGGCTCGACAAAGATCACCTTCATCTTCGGGTATTTTTCCAGCGTGCCGGTGAGGATCCACATGCAGATGGTCTCGGCCAGCGGCGCCCACGGCAGCGCGGTGAAAATGCCCTTCTGCGGCGTCGGATCGCGGCGGAACACATCCCACAGCGACGCGCGCAGATCGAGATGATTGAGGATCGTGAGGTTAGCCTCCTCGATCGTCTTCCACAGGCGCTCGTAGCTCTTGTCGTAAAAATCCGGCAGGCCCATGTCCGACGGGAACGGCGTCAGCTGCACGCAGCGCGCTTTCTTGTCGCGCGCCAGACGCTCGATTTCCTTCACCGCGAAGTCGATGTCGTACAGCGGCAACTGGTACGCCGTCATCAGGCGCACCGGATCGTAGGCCGCAAAATCGCCCATCGCGTTGTTGTAGCCCTGGAACACTTCCTTCCAGTCGCTGCCCATCATCGTCGGACTGACGATCTTGGCGCCGGCGAGTTCCGGGAAAATCACCTCGGCATAAACGCCGTCGAGGTCCATCGCCTTGAGCTTGCCTTCCGGATTGAAGTGGCCGGGATCTTTCGCGGCTTCCGGATCGACGAAATCTTCAAGGTGCAACTGCGGCTGACCGCCGCGCAGCACGCGCGCACCATATTCCTCAGCCTTCTTGTTGGCCTCGTCCCAAACCTTGTGCAGTTCCTTGCGCAGGCGCTCCTTCACCCATTCATCGGTGAAGTGCACGTGCGAATCGACCGACACCAGTCGTTCAGTAGCAAGTGCTTCGCTCATTCGATTTCCTCCAACGGTTACAGCGCTGCCGCGCGAGGTGCAACATCATGCTCGGACCTTAGCCTGAGCAAGGCTCGCAATGCCTGCTGCAAATGGATGAGGGTGTCGGCGCGAGCCCTGAAACAGCCTTGAAAGCGACCACCCGCTGTTACTGATTCTTGCCGCAAGATTGTTATATTTTAACTACTAAAATTTATAATAATTAATACTTAATAACAATCCCTTGCATCAGAAAAGCAAGAGCGGGTGACGTGTTTTGAGTACCGTAGGGTGGGTGCAGCGCAGCGAAACCCACCGTCTTCCAATCTCATGCTGCACCGCCCTTCAATCCCGCTCCCCAACAACCCACTCCAAATTTCCCGACCCACCCCAATCGCCCGACAACACCCCTTCACGCACAAACCGATGAAACGACGAATGCGGCCAATCCATCACCTGCGTCACGTGGCCATGCTTCACCGGATTGAAATGGATGTAATCGACGTGCGCCGCATGATCGCGCTCATCCCGAATCAAATGCTCCCAATAGCGCCGCTGCCAGATACCGCGCTCGCCTTGCTTGAGTCGACTCTCGGAACGCGGCTCGGTTTTCGGCAGCGCATGGGAGAACGCCGCCTTGATGCGTCGCCAGCGATTGGGAAAGTCCGCATCGTCAGGCGGCAATGTCCACAGGCAATGCAAATGATCCGGCAAGACCACAATGGCATCGATACTGAAGGGGTGTTTCTGCCGTTCGCTGCGAAATGCGGAACGCAGAGTATCAATGCGATCAACCAGCAGTCGACTTGAACGATCCGCCAGCGCCACGGTGAAGAAATACGTGGCCCCGGGATTTGTGGCACGGATATAGTTCGGCATGCGGGAACATTATCCGATGTGACGTGCGGTGGGTTGCGCTACGCTCCACCCACCCTACCTTGCTCGCTTTCCGGAATATCCATGTCCAAACGCAAAAACGAAGAAGGCGCAAAGTTCGTTAAGTTTTTTGGCCCCCTCCTTGATGCTCTGCGCAAGCTGGGAGGATCAGGGAAACCTGACGAAGTCGTTGAGCAGATTGCCAATGATCTCGCGCTCACGGACGAAATGCAGAATGACCTGCTGCCATCGGGCGAACCACGTTTTCGGAATCAGGTCGCGTGGGCGCGTTTCTATCTGGTCCGCGATGGCCTGCTCGATTCATCGAAACGCGGCGTGTGGAGCCTCACCGAAAAAGGTCGTGCCACATCACTCTCCCACGAGCAAGCTCGCGAAATTTTCCTGCGCTGGGTCAGAATTTTTCAAGAACAGAGGCGTGCCAAGGCGATAAATGATGAGCCGATTGCTGAGCAAGCTGTAGAAGCAGTCGGTGCTCCCTCGAAAGACTATCGAACTGAAACCATCGAACTACTACTCTCACTACCGCCCGCCGGATTCGAGCGACTGTCGCAACGCTTGCTGCGTGAGGCCGGATTTACCCAAGTTGTTGTCACCGGCCAGAGCGGCGATGGCGGCATCGATGGCCACGGCACTCTGCAAATAAATCCGCTGGTGTCGTTCAGGGTACTGTTTCAATGCAAACGCTATACGAAATCTGTTTCACCAACTCACGTCAGGGATTTTCGAGGAGCGATGGCGGGGCGAGCAGACAAGGGCATCATCATCACAACGGGATCGTTCACAGCCGAAGCACGCCGCGAGGCATCCCGTGACGGCGTCCCACCGATAGAGCTTATAGATGGCGAGAAGCTTATCGACATGCTGGAAGACTTGGAGCTTGGATTGCGTCCTGTTACCACGTACGAATTAAACCGCCAGTTCTTTAACGAGTTCTTGAGTTAAATTTCCGTTATTGCATGTGCGGCGAGTGAAATGAACCGCATCAGCCGTGACTGATGCGGTTCGCAAGCTCGCCGCATCCTGCATGAGTGCAATAAAAAAGCGGCGAGCCCGATCAGGGCCCGCCGCTTTTATGTACGGTGAATCAGGCTCGCTTCGCGCCCTTCTTCCGGTAGTACCACGACCCCAGCGCCGGTAGCAGGCAGATCGCGCCGAACATGTTGACCAGGAACATGAAGCTCAGCAGCAGGCCCATGTCGGCCTGGAACTTGAGCGCCGACAGGGTCCAGGTGCCGACCGCGACCGCCATGGTGATGGCGGTGAACACCGCGGCGCTGCCGCGTTCGCACATCGCACGGTAGAACGCTTCGCGGAAGTCGACTTTCGGATCGTGCATGTGGTGCTGAATGCGTTCCATCAGGTAGATGCCGTAGTCGACGCCGACGCCGACGCCGAGCGCGATCACCGGCAGCGTCGCCACCTTGAGGCCGATGCCGAGCATCGACATCAGCGCGTTGCAGAAGATCGAGACCACTGCCAGCGGCACGATCACGCACAGCGTCGCCGTCACCGAACGGAAGGTGATCAGGCAGAGCAGGGCCAACGCGCCGAAGATCGCCAGCAGCATCTTGTCTTCGGCTTCACCGACCGCCTCGTTGGTCGCCGCCATCACGCCGACATTGCCGCTGGCCAGACGCATGTTGACACCCTTGACCGGATTGTCGGCGATGAACTTCTTGATCTCGCTGACGACATGGGCGATGGTCGCGCCCTCGTGGTTCTTGGTGAAGATCATCACCTGGATCGCGCGGCAGTCCTGCGTGTTCAGGCCGAGGCCCGGGTCGAACGCCTTGGAACCGGTGGACAGCGCAACCGCGGTGCGCGGCAACGCCAGCCAGCGCGGGTTGCCTTCGTTGAACGCCGAAATCACCAGCCGGCCGATGCCGGCAACGCTGGTCACCGACTGCACGCCGGCGACGCCGTTGAGGAACAGGTCGAAACGGTCGATCAGGTGGATCACCGGATAATGCAGGCAGGAGTCGCCGTCGAAATCCTTGGCTTCGACGATCACCGACAACAGATCGACGCCGATGTTGTAAGACTTGGCGATGACGCGGCTGTCGATGTTGTAGCGCGAGTTGGCGCGCAGCTCCGGCGCACCGGTGCCGGAGTCGCCGATGGTCAGCGAACGTGACTTATACGCGCTGAAACCCAGCAGCAGCAGCGTACCGAGAAATACCACCAGCGCCACACGCGGCTGTGCGTAGACCGAAATCGTGCGCCAGAGCTTGTTGCTGTGCCCGCTGACAGACGACTGCGCGGCGACGGCGGCGCGTTCGCGGCTGGATTTTTCCAGCGTCAGCCACGACAGCATGATCGGCAGGATCATCTTGTTGGTGATGATCATCAGCAGCACGCCGATACAAGCGGTGATGCCCAGTTCGTGCACGATCGGAATGTCGATCAGCATGATCACGGCGAAACCCAGCGCGTTGGTCAGCAGCGCCACCGAGCCGGGGATGAAGATATCGCGGAACGATGCGCGCGCCGCTTCCAGCGAGCTCTTGCCGCGGCCGGTTTCCAGACGCCAGGCGTTGGTCATCTGCACCGCGTGCGAGACGCCGATGGCGAAAATCAGGAACGGCACGAGGATCGACATCGGGTCGATGCCGTAACCGATCAGCGGCAGGATGCCGATCAGCCACAACACCGGCAGCAGCGCCGCGACCAGCGCGACTGCGGTCACCCGCACCGAGCGGGTGTAACCCCACAACAGGAAAATCATGATGACGAAGGCGACCGCGAAGAACGCGAACACGCCGAGCAGGCCCTTGATCACGTCACCGAGCAACCGTGCAAACCCGATGATGTTGACCTGGAGGTTGGGGTTGTAGTCCGGGTTCTTGACCGTCGCAACCGTGACCTCGCTGCCGCTGACCGGGACGGTCTGCGCCGACTGCGAACCCGGCGGCGTGTACAGCGCCTTGAAAGTCTGGAAACGCAGCATCCAGCCGTAATCGACGTAACCCTTGTAGACGACCTGGCCGGCCTTGAACGGCCCCTGGTCGTGCTTCATCTTGTAGACGTATTCCTGCGGATTCTCGAAGCGTCCGCGAATCTGCTCGAGCTTGTCCTGCACCTCCCAGTAATCGACGTGCTGCTCGCCCTGCGGCTTGCTGGCGTCGTAGTCCTGCAGGTCGGCACGGATCAGCGCACTCTTGAAGTCGTTGGCCACCAGCAGACCGATCTGACCGGAGTGCTTGACGTTGTTGCGCACCTGCTCGAGCTGCTCGGGCGTATCCGAAAATTCCGCCGGTACCACCGGATGACCGTCAAAACCGTTCTCGGTGATCTCGATGTAATAAACGTTCGGCGTGAAGATCGAGCTGACATGCGTGCGGTTGATGCCGGGGATGAAGAACACCTCGTCGGTGGCCTCCTGCATCGCCTTCATGAACTCGGGATTGTAGATGTCGCCCTTGCCGGTCCAGTGCAGATTCACCAGCAGCGTGTTGGCGCCGGAAAAATCCTTCATGTAGGCCATCATGGTCTTCATGTAGGGATGATTGATCGGGATCAGCTTGAGGAAACCCGGATCGAGCTTGATGTGCGTCGCGCTGTAGCCGAAAAACGCCGTGATGGCGAGAAACACGATCGCCAGGATCTTGCGGTAGCCCAGCAGCAGGTCGGAAACGCCATCGACGATTTTTTTGATGTTCATTAGTGTCTCGCTCCCCGTTACTGGTTCTTGCCGGCGCCGAGCGGCTTCAGACGGATGCCGCCGTCGCCCGCCGTCAGGATTTCACCGTCGCCGAGCGGCAAGACCGCCGCGAGACTGCGCCGCTTGCCCTGCGAGTCCCGCTTAAAATGCGCGCCGTTGTCGGTCGACACCAGCACGGCGTTGCTGGCATTGACCAGCACCACCTCGCCCTTGCCGGTCACCGCGCCGCCAAACACCGAGTCGTCGTTCGGCAGCACGCTGGCCTGCCAGCTGTCGCCATTGTTGTCGCTGTAGAACGCGTGACCGCGCATGCCGAACACCATCAGACGCTTGTTCGGCAGTGCCAGCGCGCCGAAGAACGAGCCTTTGTAGATTTGTGGCAGCTGCTTCCAGTTCTGGCCGTTGTCGGCGGAGCGCAGCAGCAGGCCACGCTCGCCGGCGATGATCAGGCTGCCGTCGCCGGCCTGGACCATGGCGTAGATGTGATGCCCGGCCAGATCGCTGGCGCCGCCACCGCCACCGCTGTCGCCGAACGGATCGGCATCTTCAGCGGCCTTGGCCTTGGCCACCGCCGCCGCGGACACGGCGATGTTCAGCGGTGCCTGCGTCCAGGTCTTGCCCTGATCGGTCGAGGTCATGAACAGGCCGAACGCGCCGAATGCGAAAACTTTGCCGTTGAACGGCCCGGCCAGTCCAAGCAGCGACGCCGCCTGATCGGTGCCGTCGAAATGCACTTCCTTCCAGGTCTGGCCGTCGTCTTCGCTGCGCACGATCCATGCGTTCTGGCCGACCGCAAGCGCGACGTTGCCGCCGATGAATGCAACCTGGGTGAAGGTCGACTGCCGATCCGGTTCCACCTTGGCCTCGCGCCAGGGGCCATTCGGATCGTCGGCGACGATGATGTGCCCCTGTTCACCGACCGCAATCAGGTGCTTGCCGTTTTGCGCCAGTCCGGTGAGCAGCATCCGGTCCAGCGGCAGGTGTGTTTTGGGGAACGGCGGCAAGGCGCGCGGGGCAAAGGCCCACAACGCTGCCAGCACCACAATCAGGGTCACGACGACGGCGGGCCAACCGCGTTTCAGCGAGCCTTCGCGCTCATGCTCTCCACCAAAATCCTGCAGATCGGTTTGACTCATGATGCGTTCTCCTCCACTTAAATGCCCCTGCTCTTCGGTCAGGTGCCTCATCAATCTGCGCGAATCCGCGCGTTATTCTTGTTGCGATGATGCTGGACAGTTTGCCGCCGCCTATCAGCGGAGGCAAACCGCCTCAAAACACCATGATTATCGGCTCAGGCCGGAACCTCGAACAGGCCCGCCGCGCCCATGCCGCCGCCGATGCACATCGTCGTCACCACGTACTTGACGCCGCGGCGACGGCCCTCGATCAGCGCGTGCATCACCATGCGCGCGCCACTCATACCAAAAGGATGGCCGACACTGATGGCGCCGCCGTTGACGTTGAGCTTGTCGTTGGGGATGCCGAGCTGGTCGCGACAGTAGATCACCTGCACCGCGAACGCCTCGTTCAGCTCCCACAGGCCGATGTCCTTGACGCTGAGGCCGTGCTGCGCCAGCAGCTTGGGAATCGCGAACACCGGACCGATGCCCATCTCGTCCGGCTTGCAGCCGGCGACCGCAAAGCCGCGGTAAATGCCCAGCGGCTTGAGGCCACGCTGCTTGGCTGCGTCGCCGCTCATCAGCAGCGTCGCGGCGGCGCCGTCCGACAACTGCGAGGCGTTGCCGGCGGTGACGTTACTGCCAAGCTTCACGAAGCGGCCGTCCTTCCACACCGGCTTGAGCGCGGACAGGCTCTCCAGCGTGG
>JBOICJ010000162.1:0-4151 GCA_050740035.1 Stenotrophobium sp.
CAATTTCGGTTCGGTCGACGGCGATCGGCCGGCGGCGATGCGTTACACCGAAATCCGCATGGCGCGGATTGCGCACGAGCTGCTGGCGGACATCGACAAGGACACGGTGGATTTCCAGCCGAACTACGACGGCTCCGAAAATGAGCCGGTGGTGCTGCCGACCAAGATTCCGAATCTGCTGATCAACGGCAGTTCCGGCATCGCCGTGGGCATGGCGACCAATATTCCGCCGCACAACCTCGGTGAAGTGATCGACGGCTGCGTCGCGTTGATCGATAACCCGGACCTGGATTTGACCGGCCTGATGCGGCTGATTCAGGCGCCGGATTTTCCAACCGCCGGGTTGATTCTCGACGCGCATGGGCTGCGCGACGCCTATGAAACCGGCCGTGGCCGCATCGTGCTGCGCGCGCGCGCGCACTTCGAGGACATCGGCCCGGACAAGCAGGCCATCATCACCACCGAGCTGCCGTATCAGGTCAACAAGGCGCGCTTGCTGGAGAAGATCGCCTAGCTGGTGAAGGACAAGAAAATCGAGGGCATCACCGAATTGCGCGACGAATCCGACAAGGACGGCACACGCATGGTGATCGAGTTGCGCCGCGGCGAGAACGCCGACGTGGTGCTGAACAACCTGTTCCAACAGACGCAGATGCAGACCGTATTCGGTCTCAATATGGTGGCGCTCGAAGACGGCCAGCCGCGCACGCTGTCGCTGAAATCGCTGTTGCAGATTTTCCTGCGGCATCGCCGCGAAGTGGTGACGCGCCGCACCCGCTACCTGCTGCGCAAGGCGCGCGAACGCGCCCATGTACTGGAAGGCCTGTCGATCGCACTGGCCAACATCGACGAAATCATCGCCCTGATCAAGGCTAGCAGCAGTCCGGCCGACGCCAAACAGGGACTGGTTTCGCGGCTATGGCAGGCCGGCCCGGTGGCGGCGATGCTCGAGCGCAGTGGTGCCGGCGCTTCCCGGCCGTTGGAACTGGGCGATGAGTTTGGTCTGGTCGAAGGCGGTTATCGCCTGTCCGAGGCCCAGGCGCAGGCGATTCTCGAATTGCGCCTGCACCGTCTCACGGGGCTGGAGCAGGACAAGATTCACGACGAGTTCAAGGAACTGCTGGAGGCGATCGCCGATTACCTCGATATCCTCGGGTCCGAGGCGCGCCTGCTGTCGGTGATTCGCATCGAACTGCTGGAAATCAAGGAACAATACGGCGATGCCCGTCGCACCGAGATCACCGATGCGGCTCTCAACATCGCGCGCGAGGATTTGATTCCGCCGCAGGACATGGTGGTGACGCTGTCGCACGAAGGCTACGTCAAGGCGATGCCGCTGGACGAATATCAGGCGCAGAAGCGCGGCGGCCGCGGCAAGCTGGCGACCGGCACCAAGGAAGAGGATTTCGTCGAGAACATCTGGGTGGCGCATTCGCACGATACCCTGCTGTGTTTCTCCAGCCTTGGCAAGGCTTACCGGCTGCGCGTGTTCGAACTGCCTTCCGGCTCGCGCGGCTCGCGTGGCCGGCCGTTCGTCAACCTGCTACCGCTGGAACCCAACGAAAAAATCAGCGCAGTGCTCCCGGTCAAATCATTTACCGACGACGAATTCGCCAATCGCTACATCTTCATGGCGACGCGCCGCGGCACCGTCAAGAAAACTGAGCTGGCGGCCTTCGCCAATATCCGCAGCAACGGCCTGATCGCAGTCGATCTGCGTGCGGACGACGAGTTGGTGGGCGTCGCGCTCACCACCGGCAGCAGCGACGTGCTGCTGTTCTCGGATGCGGGGCGCGTGATTCGCTTCAACGAAGTCGGCGTGCGTGCGATGGGCCGTGGCGCTACCGGTGTGCGTGGCATGCGCCTGGTTCACCGCAACGCGGTGGTGGGTGAGGGCGCTACGGATGAGGCGGCCGAAGCGGATCAGACGAGCGACGAGAGTGTCGATGAGGTCAGCGTTGCCGATGCCGCCGCCAACATCATTGCCTTGATTGTCGCCACGCAGGGGGAAATCCTGACCATTTCCGAGAATGGGTATGGCAAGCGGACGGCGATCGAGCAGTTCCCGCTGCGCGGTCGTGGCGGCCTTGGCGTCATCGCGCAATCGCTGTCGGACAAGACCGGCAATCTGATTGGCGCGGTGGAAGTGGCCGAGGGCGACCAAGTCATGCTGATCTCCGAGTTTGGCAATCTGATTCGATTCAAGACCACCGATGTCAGAACCATGGGGCGCAACACCCAGGGCGTGCGCCTGATGCGACCGGTGGAGGGAGACCGGCTGGTCAGCGTCGATCGCATCGAGGCGGATGAAGACGAGGCCACTGACGGGTCGGTTACTGAGCCTGAAGCAGGGCCCGGCACGACTGAATCATAAGTTAGGATACAGAGGCGCAAGGTAGCCCCTTGCGCCTTTTAATTTCTTCATGCAAACTAACATAACCTGTTATGTTTAGTTTTAAGTTATGAATTTTAGTGTGCATTTTGATGATGCGACGGTGGCGCGCCTGAATAAGGCGGTGTCGCAGGTTGGATTGACGCGGAATCGCATCATCGGTCGCGCGGTGCAGGAATGGCTGGATCGTACCGAGCAGCAGGATTGGACGGAGCTGCTGAAGGCGCACTTCAGCAACCCAGCGCCCGATCTGGCGGATCAGCCACTGGCGGCGAAATCCTGGCGGCCGGCCGCATCGGTCAACAAGGCGCGCTGGTGAAATATCTGCTGGACAGCAACATCATTCTGGCGGCGGTCAAGGGCCGCTTGCCGGTGGTGGTGAGGCTTTCGTCGATCAAGCCCAGTAATGTCGCGGTCTCCATCATTGGCCGCATGGAAGTGGAGATGGAGTTGCGCGGTAGCGCTCGCTCGCAAGGCAAGGCGGGCCGCTTGATGCGCGAGTTTTTTGAGAGCGTCCGCGTGCTGGAGTTTGGCGTCAACGAGGCTTTGCAGGCGGCAACGCTGGGCACCTATCAGCGGCAGAGCGGTGAGCAGATGGACCGGTATGATTTGCTGGTCGCGGCAACGGCGTTGGCGCATCAGTTGATCCTGGTCACGGAGACTCCGGCATCGTTCATTCATGTGCCGGGATTGGAAATTGAAAATTGGCTGTAAATGGATTAATCATTAATTTTAAGTTATTAATATAAGGAACTGATATGTCACGTATATTTAATTTTAGCGCTGGCCCGGCGACTTTGCCCGAAGCGGTGCTCAAACAGGTTCAGGCCGAGATGCTGGACTGGAATGGCACGGGCATGTCGGTGATGGAAATGTCGCACCGTGGCAAACCGTTCATGTCGATTGTCCAGGCTGCCGAAAAGAACCTGCGCGAACTGATGCAGATTCCCGACAACTACAAGGTGCTGTTCCTGCAGGGCGGCGCTACGGCGCAGTTCACTTATATCCCGATGAACCTGCTGCACGGCAAGGCCGGCGCCGACTACATCGTGACCGGCGCCTGGAGCCAGAAAGCGGCCAAGGAAGCGGGCAAGTATTGCAAGGTCAATGTCGCCGCCAATGGCAGCGCCGGCAAGTTCACCGCGATTCCCGAGCGCGCCAGCTGGAAACTCGACAAGGACGCGGCCTATGTGCATTACACGCCGAATGAAACCATCCACGGCGTCGAGTTCAGCGACGTGCCGGAAACCAACGGCGTGCCGCTAGTGGCGGATTTTTCCTCGACCATCCTGTCGCGCCCGGTGGATGTGTCGAAATTCGGCCTGATCTACGCCGGTGCGCAGAAGAACATTGGTCCTTCCGGTGTCACCATCGTCATCGTGCGCGACGATCTGATCGGCCAGGCACTGCCCACTACGCCCGGCATTTTTGACTACAAGCAGATGGCCGAAAACGAGTCCATGCTCAACACGCCGCCGTGCTTTGCCTGGTATGTCGCCGGGCTGGTGTTCAAGCTGCTGCTGGATCAGGGCGGGCTCAAGGCCGTGGCCGAGCGCAATGCGCGCAAGGCCGGGCTGCTCTATGACTATATCGACGCCACGCCGTTCTATACCAACCCTGTCGCGGTGGCGGACCGCTCGTGGATGAACGTGCCGTTTACGCTACCCAAGGAAGAGCTCGATGCCGAGTTCCTCAAAGGCGCGACAGCGACCGGCTTGAGTGGACTCAAGGGCCATCGCTCGGTGGGTGGCATGCGCGC
>JBOICJ010000163.1:0-5172 GCA_050740035.1 Stenotrophobium sp.
CCGCGGAACTGGCCGCGCTGTGGGCCGCACATTTCGTAGCTGCCGTCGGGCGGCAGCCAGGGATCGTTGAAACGGTAATGCTGGCCGTCGTCACGCAGCGACCAGATATGCGAGACCTTGCCGTTGCCGACCGGATGCAGGTTGCCGGCCGGGTCGGTCCAATTCTTGTCTTCTGCCGGCGAGATCACGGTCCAGCTCCACGCGCGATAGCCCGGCGGCAGCTTGTAGCCCAATCCAGTCCAGAACACCGGCCCCCAGCGCGACGACCAGTTGAATTTGGCGTAGCCCTTGAGCGCGTTGTCCATACCGTAGATGCCGCCGTCGGCGCGGATCGCGATCATCTCGTCATCGTCCGCGGAGATGCCGATCACCGTACCGGCGAGACAGGCCGGCATCGTCACCGCCGCCCACGGCTGCCGGATGCCGGTGACCGCGGTGTTCGACTTGAACCAGATGTTGCCGTCGCGCAGCACGAACTGGTAACGGCGGTTGAAGCTCTCGGTGTCGGTGCGCAGGAAAACCTGCGCCGGCAGATCGGCCGGCGCGTCGCTGCTCGCATCGGCGGCCAAGCCATTGCCGTTGTCGGGACCGGTGGCGGCCGGCGTGGTGTTGTCCTCCTGGCCGAGCGAGCCTTCGAGACCGATCGTGCCGACCAGGACGCAGGGCAGCAGCAGGGCATTGGGATTGGGCTGCACCATGAACGGCACGCCCGAATCCGCGACCACCGGTGCCGCCACACCCGATGGCACCTCGCTCTGGCTGCAGGCGGCCAGCAGAATCAGCAGGGGCGCGACAAGGATGAACATATGTTTCATGGACAGACTCCGAATCACAGCCAACCCAGCAGCCCGCCGAACAACAGCAGGCTGCCGATCACGATGCCGCCCAGTGCGGCCACTGCCTTGACCTGCCGGCGCGTGTCCGGCAGATCGTGCACCCAGTAAGCCACCAGGAAGAACGGCAGATAGCCGATCAGGAAAATCAGGTAGGGGAAGCCGCGATTCCAGTACGCGTACTCCCACGTCAATGCACCGCATGCGTTGAGCGCATATTCCACCGCCACCGCCAGAGCCGAATTGATCGCCGCGAACAGCAGACGATTGTTGATGCCCAGAATGCGAAGTTTCGGATTGGCGGGCAAAAGCAGCAACGAGGTGACGCCCATCACCGCGAACATCAGGCAGATCTCGATGTTCAGGCCGATCAGAATCAGGTAGGCAGTCTCGCCGGGCGCGCTCCAGGCCGGCGCGTACTGGGTGAAATGGAACAGCAGGCTGTTCCAGATTTCGTTGATCCAGTCCATGCACCAGAACGCCAGGCCGCCGAGCACCACCGGCCAGCGCCGCGCATGAACCTGCTGCGCGTAGACGTAGACGACCAGCAGCAGCAGCGGTATGACGTACCACTTGAAGTGCGTGGGATCGCGCAGGATGCTGAGGGCGCGTGCGGCGGATTCGGCAGGTATCATGTCGACATGGGGGACGATAACGATAGGGCCCGGGCAGCTTCCCATGCCCGCCGGAGAGCGCGCTAATGACCGGCGGCCAAAATCTTGGGCAAAGCGGCCAGCACGCATCGGCGCTGGGCTCGGTTTCGGCCGCCTACGCGCAGGCTCTGCTGGATACCGCCGTCGCCGGCGGTGCCGAGCGCAAGCGGCTGATGCGCCGGGCGGAGATTGCCGATGCGCAATTGCGCGACCCCGGCTGGCGCCTGCCGCTCGCCGGCCTGCTGCGCCTGTTCGACCAGGCGCGCGAACTGAGCGGCGACGATCTGATCGGCCTGCACATGGGCATGCAGGTACGTCCGCGTACCTTCAGCGCGCTGGGCTACGCCGCGATGAGTTGCAGCACGCTCGGCGAAGCGGTGATGCTGATCACACGCTACGAGAGCCTGGTCTACGACGGCGGCATCACCAACATCTCCCTCTCCAACGGGCTGGCGCGGGTGTCGTGGCAATCGGGCATGCAGGACCACGCCCGCATGCGGCCGGTCAACGAAGCCATCGTCGCCGGATGGCTCAGTTTCGGGCGCTGGATCTCGGGCATCCGCGGCGAGTTGCGCGAGGCCTGCTTCCAGCATCCGCGGCCGTCCGCCCTTTCGGAATACGAACGCTTCTTCGGTTGCCCGCTGCGCTTCGACGCCACCGACAACGCCTTGGGTTTTGATGTGCCGCTGCTGGCGACGCCGCTGATCCAGCACGATGACCAGTTGCGCGGTCTGATGGAACAACAGGCGCGCGAACAGGTGCGCCAGATTCAGGGCACACAGTTGACGCCGCGGGTCGTCGCAGCGATTCGTCAATGCCTGCCGCAGCGCGCGCCGGTCGCCGCCGAAATCGCCCGCGCGCTGGGACTGAGCGAGCGCAGCCTGCGACGTCATCTGCACATCGAGGGCGGCTCCTTCGGCGATCTGGTGAGCCGCCTGCGACACGAACTGGCCCTGCACTATCTCGCGGAACCCGATCTCGGCGTGGCCGAGATTGCGTTGCTGCTGGGCTACAGCGAGCAGAGTTCCTTCACCGCTGCATTCAAGAGCTGGACCGGCGTCCCGCCCCGCGAATATCGTCAACGCCATTCAACCCCTTTAAAATCTCAATCGCCATGAAGATCGCCACCTGGAATGTGAATTCTCTGCGCGTGCGCTTGCCGCATCTGCTGGACTGGCTCGCCGCCGCGCAGCCGGATGTGCTGGGCCTGCAGGAACTCAAGCTCACCGACGATCTGTTTCCGCACGATGAACTGCGCACGGCCGGCTACCACGCCGTCTGCAACGGCCAGAAAACCTATAACGGTGTGGCGCTGCTGTCGCGCCACGAACTGCACGATGTCACGCGCGACATCCCCGGTCTCGACGACGAGCAGAAGCGCGTGATCGCGGCCACCGTCAACGGCGTGCGCGTGATCGATGTCTATGTCGTCAACGGGCAGGATCTCGGCACCGAGAAATATGCCTACAAGCTGCGCTGGCTGGCGGCCCTGCACGATTACCTGAAGGCGCAACTCGCCGAGTATCCGCGGCTGGCGCTGGTCGGCGATTTCAACATCGCGCCCGCGGCCGAGGACACGCACGATCCCGCACAGTGGGAAGGCAACATCCTGTGCAGTCCGCCCGAACGCGAAGCCCTGCAAAAGCTGCTGGCACTGGGCCTCAAAGACAGTTTCCGCCTGTTCCCTCAGCCCGAAAAAACCTTCACTTGGTGGGATTACCGGCAGGCCGGTTTTCGCCGCAATCTCGGCCTGCGCATCGATCATGTACTGGCCTCGGATGCACTGGCCGCGCATTGCACAGGCTGCACGGTGGACACCGCGCCGCGCAAGCTGGAGCGGCCCTCCGACCATGCGCCGCTGACCACTGAGTTCGCGTTGCCCGATTGAGGCGCGCATCACGTCGCGCAGATTCAGGCGCAGGTACGGCAACTGGCGCGCACAGCGGTCGCTTAAGCGCAACGCGCAGTCGTTTCGTTATTGATCCGGCAACCATCTGTGCGCTCTATCACCCGTGCATCTCACGAAACAGCAGCAATCTTTTTCAAGAAGATTGCGGCCGCCTCAATAATCCGCTGCGCGGTTTCCAAATTCAACCGGCACGGTCAACGTGATCGCTTCGGCCTTGTGCGGCAACGGCTGCGCACGCTGCAACAGCGCCATCGCTTGCCGGTCGAGTACGGCATTACCGGAGGATGCCGCGATGCGGGCCTCGCGAACCGCCCCATCGGCGCCCACCGTGAAACGCAGCAGCGTGGTGCCGCGCACCGCACTCAGGCCGGGCGGCAGCGCCTGCCGGTAATGCGCCAGATGCGCACGCACGCGGGTCAGGAACATGTCGCCATCGGGCGTACCCCCAGACTGCATCTGCATCTGCATCTGCATGTGCCTGGACTCGGGCACCACCACGGGTTTGTCGATGACCGCTGGCGGCGCGATGACCAGCGACTGCGGTTCAGGCAGCGCCGGCAGATCCGGCGGCGTCGGCAGTGACGGCAGGTTCAACGTCGGTGCCTCGTCGTAATCGGCGTTGCCGGCGATGTCTTCCAGCCCCACGCCGTCGCCGTCGGAACCGCCTTCAAGCTGCGGCAGCGCAACCATCGCCAGCATTAAAAACAGCAGGGCGTGCAGCGTCACCGCAATCGCCAGCGACCAGCGGCCGCGCATGCGCGGCGCAGTCATGGTGGCGCACGCCGCTGCGCGAGGATGCTGACTTCGGTGACGCCGCTGGCGCGCAGGTGCTGCAGCACGGTGACCACGCGCGCGGCATCGGCGTGCGCGTCGGCCTGCAATTGCAGCGTCGTCTGCGGATGAGCCATGCGCCACGCCCGCACTTTTGCAGCCAGCTGGTCATCGCTCAGCCACGCGCCGGCGAAGGCGACGCGGCCGTCGGCGGCCATCCACAACGCATTTGCATCGGGCTGCCCGGCCGGAGCCTGCTGCGACTGCGGCGGCTGCACCGGCGCCTGCTGCGGCGCGGTCTGCGAGCCGGTGAGCACGAAGAAAATCAGCAGCAGGAACGCGAAGTTGATCATCGGCACCATGTCGAGGCCGATGTTCGCAGTGCGTGTTGGCCGCGGCAGTTTCACGATGCGCCTGGCGCCGCGCTGAGACTGACGGGGATGTGCGCCGCCCTGAGTCGATCGACGACATCGATCAGATCCTGCAGCGGCACGCCGTGCGCCGGCTGCACCACGACCCGCGCCTGCGCGACGCCGCGGATCGCTTCCACCAGATCGGCTGCGGGCACTTCCCTGCGCGCCAGCCAGAGGTGCCCGCCGGGCAGCAGTTGCAGCCGCAGCACCGGCTGCGCGTTTGCGGCGGCTTTGCCGCTGTGGCTGATCTGCACCGGCAGTGCACCCCAGTCGAGACGGCTGGCGGTGAGCATGAAGAAGAACAGCAGCACGAACATCACATCGACCAGCGAGGTGATGATCAGCGTGTTGGCGCGGCGCCGCGGCGGCGCGGGGATGCGCATCTTCAGAACGGCGTGGTGAACAGGCGCGTCAGCGCGGATTCCATATCCTGATGCAGGCGCTCGACCGCGCGGTCGAGCGTGTGGAAACCCGCCAGCGCGAGGATCGCCACCGACAGTCCCGCCGCCGTCGTCAGCAGCGCCTCCCACAAGCCGCCGGAGAGGATCGCCGGATTGACATGGTTGCCGGCGGCCTGCAAACGCTGGAACACC
>JBOICJ010000164.1:0-4418 GCA_050740035.1 Stenotrophobium sp.
CACCGGTGGCAGCGAGGGTAATCTCGACGGCAATTATTTTTCGCCGCGTGAAGCGCACGACGGTTATGAACTGATCGAATACTTCGGCACGCAGCCGTATTCCAGCGGCAAGGTTGGCATGTCCGGCGGTTCTTATGTCGGTATCACGCAGCTGCTCGCTGCCGAGCAACAACCACCACATCTCACCGCGATCGCACCGCAGGTGGCGCTCTCCGATCTCTACCGCGATGGCTACACCCACGGTGGCATCGTTAACCTGTTTTTCGACGTGCAGTATCTTGCGGTGCAGGGCGGCCCGGGTCTGGTGACGCCCAATACCGACCCTAGTCAATTGCAGATGACGGTGATTGCAAAGTTGCAGCAGCTCACCGGTACGCCGATTGCTTTCGATTATCTGGAGCGACCCAACGACGATGCCTTTTACCGCGATCGTTCGCCGATCTACAACATCGACAAGATTCAGGTGCCAGTGCTGATCGTCGATGGCTGGCGCGATGGCTTCGTGCGCGGTGACATCGAGAACTACAAGGCGCTGGCGCAGCGACCCGGCGTGGAAACGCGGCTGTATATCGACCCGTGCACGCACAAGGGCTGCGGCGGCGAGTTTGCGCCGCTGACCAATCCGCCGAATCAGGACAACGAGCAGGCGGTGATCGTGGAATTCCTGTCGCATTACCTGCTCGGTACGCCGGCGCCGCCACGCAGCCCGGTACGCGCCTATCTGCAGCCGGGTAACGGCTATATCGAGAGCCGCGAGTGGCCGCCGGCGCAGACCCGGATGCTGAAGATGGTCCTCGACAGCGGCGCGCTGACGGCGACGGCGCCAACGGCGGGCGGCAGCGAGAGCTACTTCACCAATCCGGCTGCGGGCCTGAGCATGAGCCTCGATGAATACGGCACGGTGGCGATCTCGCCCTATCTGCCGACCGATCAGCGGCTCGAAGACGGTCACGGCCTGACCTGGCGCAGTGCGCCGCTGACGCAGAAAATGACTCTGGTCGGCCCGACCATCCTGCACCTGGTCGCGGCCTCGACCGCGAGCGATACCGACTGGATCGCCAAGCTCGCGGATGTCGGCACCGACGGCAGCGAAACCCTGATCAGCAACGGCTATCTGCGCGCTTCGCATCGCGCGCTCGATACCGTGCGCAGTCAGCGCGACGGCGTGCCGTATCACACGCACGTCAATCCAACGCCGCTGACACCGGGGCAGGCCTACGACTTCGATATTGAAATCTGGCCGACCGCATACGCGCTTGCCGCCGGTCATCGCCTGCAGTTGCGGCTGACCAGTTACGACGTGCCGACCCATGCGCCGGTTTCGATCATGTTCGATCGCAACAATCCGCTGGCGACGCAGGTCGTGCCACTGTTGCCGGCGACCAATACGATTATGGAGGGCGGTGTTGATCCCAGCACAGTGACTGTGCCGGTCTACGGTGACTGATGCGCAGGCTGCTTGCCCTGTCGCTGGTGGTTTTTCTGACCGCATGCGGCAGCTCGGGGCCGGTATCGTTGCCCGTAGCCAGTGGCGCACCGGCGGCAGGGGGAAGTAGCGCGGCAGGAGATACGCCTACACCCGCACTTCTCAGCACGCCGCTCGTCCCCGCGACGCCGCAAGTCATCGCGCGACCCGCGGCACCGAACGACGCGCTTATTCTGCTCGACGGCAATCCCGACCATTGGCGTGGCGAGCCGTCCCATCTCGCCGGCACCGCGCACTACGATCAGGGCGAGTGGATTTACGAGGATTATCCGTACACGGCGTATGGCGCGGCCCTGCCGGGCGTGCCGCTGGTCTACGGGTTGCTCGACTCGCTCGGCAATATCTACAACCCCGTGCAACGTGTTCCGGGCGGCATCGCTTTCGTGATTCCGCAGGCCGGCGCCGGGCCATTCGTCGAACAAGCCGATCTCTATGAATTACGTTTCGCCGTCCGCGACGCCGATCTCTACGTACTGGCACGCACCACCACCATGCGCGACCCGGTACCCACGGCCTTGCTGCTGCTGTTCGACACTGGCAGATCCGGCGCGACGTTTGCCGTGCCATTCGGCTCAGGGCTCACGACATCGCAGGCGGACACGGCGGTGCTCGTTACCGCAAATGGCGTGCGGATCATCGATCTGGTGACCGGCAAGACTCACGATGCGCCCGCAGTCGCCGACGCCAGTGATTATGTCAATGCACTCGAAGCGAAACTGCCACTGGCACTGGTCGCAACGCCCGATGGTACGCATCTGCGATTCGTCGCGGCGACCGGCCTGATCTCGAACGGCGGCTATGAATTCGATGCTGGCGGCGACGAAGGGCCGCTCGCGAAAGTCGTGCCGCGCTTCCACGCGCCGGTGCAATCGACTTACGACCGCATGCAGGCCCTGGCGTTGGCAGCGCACGACATCGATTCATTCATGACGGAAGTCTCGCTGGATCGTCTCCGCGCCGGCGACAGCGAGCGTTTGCTGCCCGGTATCGGCTACAACGTGCGCACCTTCGTCGCGCCGGAAGCGATCAGCAGCGAAGGCGGGATCACCGGCACGCTGCGCGAATACGGACTCTACGTGCCGAAGGGATTTACCGGCGCGTCGACACCTGCGACGCTGATCCTGCGCGGGTCGAGCATGACCGCGCATGGCCTGGCGGCAATTACGCCCGGCTTGTTCCAGAATCTCGGCGACGACAACGGCGCCATCCTCATCAGTCCGGGCGGTCGCAGTCCTTTCGACCTGTTCCAGGGCGCGGTCTATCACGACGTGCTGCAAGCGCTCAGCGACGCGCAAACCGTGCTTCCCATCGATCCGGATCGTCTGACCGTCGCCGGTTATTCGATGGGCGGATACGCCGCCTACATGTTTGCCGCAACGCAACCGGACCGCTTTGCCGGCGCCTTCGTCATTGAAGGTCTGGTCGGCGGCAACCAGCCTGCGACGACAACGCTGAAGGTGCCGGATGTCATCCCGTCGCTGTCGAACCTGCTGTACGAGCCCATCGAAATCTATCAGGGCGACATCGATGCCGATGTTCCGATCACCAATGCGCTGGCTGCGGTGCAGCGTCTGCGGACGCTTGGCTTCCGCTACCGGCTCAACCTGCTTCCCGGCAATACGCATTTCAGTCCGGGATTACAGAATGATTACAGCATCGGCGCGCGTTATCTGAAGGGATTGCAGCGCGAGCGCTCTCCGTCGCATGTGCTCTTTTCACGCTCGATGCCGTTCGAGCGTGCGATCGACACAGCATCAAACACCGATCAGGCTGCGGCGGGAAAATCGGTAGGCCTGAGCTTCGCCGATGCATGGTTCGTTCACGATCTCGAGGCTTCAGACCCCATAAATGGCACCGCGACCGTCGATGTGCGAACTTTTGCCCGCCCGCAAGAGAGAGTCACGCCAGTCGAGTCGGTGGGCGTCGATACCGGCCCCATCGATGGCCAGCCGCTGTCGCCCTACGAGGCGCAGTCCTGGCAGCTCGCGCCGGTGTCCGGGACTGTACGCAACGCCTTCGATGCGCAACTCTCCGGCGTCGCGCATGTGCGCTTCGATCTCGCCGGCATGGCGCTCGACCCGACGCAGCCGTTGACCGCGACGATCCATACCGATGAATCCACGGCATTGACCTTCACGGTGGCGCAGTCCGGTTGCCATTCGATCGACATGACGCTCGCACCCGGCGATCATGTCATCAACCTGCAACCCTGCTCGCAATAAGTCTGCCTCCCGCGACTTGAAAGCTTCAGGCTTCGCGTTGGTTTGCCTCATCGGCTGGAACGCATCGTTCACTGCCGATCGTTCCGCCGACTCTGCTCTCGCGCGGCGTTTCAGAAATGAAAAAGGCGGCGGAGCAAGCTCCACCGCCTTGAGTCTCGCAGCGCAGTCCTATTGGTTGCGGCTCATGCGCTTGAGGTTGGCCGGGTCGAAGTAGCTGTCTTCAAACTTGATGTTGAAGTTGCTGATGGCGTCTTCGTTGGTCATCGCGGTGGCGAAGTAGCGATGGCTTTGCAGGTCGTAGATGAACTGCGGGATGCCGGTCGTGGTCGGGATGAACGGCGCTTCCAGCAGCTCCGACTCCTGCACCTTCCACAAGGCGCCACGGTTGTCGTAGCAGTCCACGGCGGCGATCGACCAGCTGTCTTCATCGACGTAGAACACGCGCTTGGCGAAGTTGTGACGCATGCCGGGCTTGAGCGTCGCTTCCACCACCCAGACGCGGTGCAGTTCATAGCGCACGTATTTCGGGTTGGCGTGATACGGCGTCAGGATGTCCTTGTACTTGATCAGCGGGCTGTTGATCAGGTAGGAGTTGTACGGGATGTAGATTTCCTTCTTGCCGATGAGCTTCCAGTTGTAGCGATCGAGCGCGCCGTTGAAGACGTCGATCTGGTCGTTGTACTGCTCGTTATCGGTGCCAATGGCGGGGT
>JBOICJ010000165.1:0-9633 GCA_050740035.1 Stenotrophobium sp.
GTATATTATTATATATAGTATATAAATTATAACATATATTTTTTACCTTCTGCCGACAGCGGGTGGCCCTCCAGAGCCCAGTGGATCAAAACCAGCGTCGCACCACCGCCGATACCAGCGCCAGCGCCGCCAGCGTCGCCACGATCAGCGGGCCGGCCGGCATATCGAACGGCACCGACAGCCACAGGCCCAGCGCGTAACCGCCGACGCCGACCGCGTAACCCAGGGGCAGGCCACTGCGTTCCGGCAAGCCCCAGGTCGCCAGCGCCGGCAGGATCAGCGAGGCGAACACCAGGTAGACCCCGACCAGCTGCACCGAGGCCATGACCGTGACCGCGAACAAAAAGTAGAACGCGGCCGGCCGTTGCCGCGCCCACAGGAACCATATCGCCAGCACCCCCGCATACAGCGCCGCCACTGGCCACAGCTGCGACGCGCTGGTCCACAGGATCTGGCCGGCCAGCAATTGCTCCATGTGCTCGGCGCCATGCGGATTGCGCGACAGCACCAGCAGCGCGACGCTGGCGGACAGCACGTAGAGGCTGCCGATCAGCGCTTCCTGCAATTTGCGGAAGCGCCGCTCAGTCCAGGTCAGCAGCGCCGCCGCCAGCAGCGCCGAGATGCCGGCCGCCACCTGCGCGCCGAAGCCGTTGCCGTCGTCGCTGGCCAGCCCCCAGGCACCGGCGATGATCACGCCGAGCGCCGCGACCTGGGCGATGGTGAGGTCGATGAAGATGATGCCGCGCTCCAGCACGCGACGCCCCATCAGCACGTGGGTGGATACCACCAGCAGGCCGGCCAGCAGCGGCAGGCCGATGACCGACCAGTCGAGGCTCAGGTTCGGCAGGCTCATGGCTGGCGACTGCCGTGCAGGCCTTTGAGCAACTGCGCGATGGTGACGTCGAACAGGCCGAACAGGTCATCGGTGCCAGCCATGCCGCCGGTCGAGAACGGCAGTTCCACCGCCGGGATGCCGGCGTGACTCGACAGCCACTCGGCGGGCCGCGGATCGTAATAAGCAGCGTAGATCACCATGTTCGCCGGCTGGATATTGAGGCCGTTCAGCACCTCGGCCAGGTGCGCCGCGGTCGGCGGGATGCCCGGCTTGGGTTCGAGCGTACCGACCTCCTTCATGCCCAGCCAGTCGAACAGATAGATCCAGCCCTTGTGCGAACTGACGACGGTGGCGCCAGCCAGCGGCCTGGCTTCGACCTGCCATTTCTGGATGGCCGCATCCCAGCGCGTGCTGAACGCCTGATAGCGCTGCTGATAGGCCGCAGCGTGCGCCGGGTCCACTTGCGCCAGACGTGTGCTGAGGTCTTTGGCGACGGCGGCGATGTTGCGCGTGTCGGTCTGGATGTGCGGATTGCCGTAGGGATGCACGTCGCCTTCCGAGCGGTCCAGCCGTGTCGGCACCTCGAGCATGTGCACCGACTGGCTGGCGGCGAAATAACCCGGACTGCCGGGGCTGACCTTGGGGTTGTTGCCCTTCTGCACCAGCGGCGGCAGCCAGCCGATTTCGAGTTCAGCGCCGGTGCAGACCACCAGGTCGGCACGCCGGTAATGCGCAATCAGGCTTGGGCGCGGCTGGATGTGATGCACGTCCTGCAGCGCGCTGCTGGCGGCGTAGACATCGACATCGTCGCCGCCCAGGGTCCGCGTCAGCGCCGCCCATTCCGGTTCGCAGGCGAAAACCCTCAGCGCCGCCTGAGCCGGCAGCGCGAAGGTGGAGGCGAGGATGGCCAGGCCGATTAAAAGTTGCTTTTTCATGTCTGCTCCTAGAACTGGTGCGCCGGGTGCGAACCCAGGCTGAAGATGTATTGCAGGAAGACCTGGTTGTCAGGCGCTTCGCCCGGCCGCGATTCGTCGCGGTTGTATTGCAGGCGCAGGCGACTGAATTCGCTGTTGGAAAAATCGGTCATCAGGCTCCAGCGCTGCGGTGCGCTGCTGTTGTCGGCCAGTGTCGCCAGCGGCGTGCCGGCGACCGCATTGCCCAGGGTGTTGTCGGAACTCAGGCGGTCGTAGCGCAGGCCGACGCGCCAGCGCGGCATGAACTGGTAGACGCCCTGCACATAGAAGCCGCGCTGATGCCCGCTGTACTGGCTCAGGTCGTTCGCGCCCGACGGGTCGTACTGCATCATGCCGCCTTCATTGCGATAGAAAAACTCGGCCTGCGCGACGAAGTTGGTGACCGTGGTGTTGCCTTCCGGCGCCCACTTGTAGACGCCGTCGAGGATGGTCAGCGCGCTCTTGCCGGTGAACTCGGTGGGCGCGGTGGCGCCATCCGAGCGGTCGTGCGGCGTCGAGCGCAGTTGTGACAGGCCGATGCGCCAGGAGCCGCTGTCGCCGATATCGCTGCCGAGGTGGCTGAACACGGTGTAGCTGCCGATGTTGCTGTGATCGCCGCCGCCCGGAAAGACGCCGCCGTGATACAGCTCGCTGCCGAATTCCAGCAGCACGTCGGTCGGTGCCACCCAGCGCAGTTGCACGCCGTCGTCGGCGAACTGGTTGCCGAGCATGGCGCGGTAGACCAGCGGCGCATCGGCGAAATCCCAGACGTGCGCATGCTGGCTGTTCTGGTAGCCGATCGCCGAGAAGAAGCGGCCCATCTTGACCGCGAAGCCGTCGGGCAGCGCCGTGGTGTTGACGAAGGCCTCTTCCACCGAGATGCCGCCTTGCGGTTCGACCGCCAGCGCCGCCCAGCCGTGGAACTGATCGTCGACGTTGGACTCCACCGCCAATTCGGTCTCGCCGAGGCTGAAGCCTTCGCGCCGTTGATCGGCATCGTCGCCGATCTGGTAGCCCGGCACGACGGCAGGCGTGTGGTTGCTGTAATGCGCGTAGCTGCCATCCATGACCAGGCTGATCTTGGGGTTGAAGGCATTGCCTGCGCTGGCGGCGGGCGCGGGTGGTGGCGGCGGCGCCTGCTCAGCGGTCTCGACTTTCTGCAGGCGCTGTTCCAGCGACTGGATCTGTTGCTCGTACTGCGCCTTGAGTTGGCGCATCTGTTGTTGAATCTGCTGCAATTCAGCGCTGGAGCTTGCGGCCGGCGCGGGTTCGGCGGCGTACGCCGGCGCACCGGCCAGGGCAGCGATGCCCACGGCCATCAGGGTTTTACGGATCATGTCATCCTCGTTCGGTTGTGCAAAAAAGCACGAGCAGCAGCCGTCGGCTGCCGCGAATCAATGGCGATTCAAACGAGGGAAACGGGTGGGCCGCGGATCGGGTAGTGCTTGGCGGTGGCCGTCAGTTGCAGCGCGGGCGGTGCGATGTCCGGCGGCGGAATCTGCGGTGCCAATACCAGCAGCGGCGGTGGCGGCGCGACGGCGCTGCCGCTGTGCGTGGGCGCATGCGCGCACAGTTGGCAGAGCTGATCCGGCGGCGACAGCAGCGAGTGCGTGAACGTGTGCGCAACCAGCAACTCCTGGCCCAGAAGCAGGGCCAGCAGCAACGCATAAATGCCGGAACGCGGGAGACGCATGGGGCGGATTCTATCCCGTTCCCGCCATAAAGCACGCGCTGGCGGAGTAAACTAGGCGTATGCGTCTGCCCTTCACCAAAATGCACGGAGCCGGTAACGATTTCGTCGTGATCGACGCCACGTGCGCGCCGTTTACGCCGGCACCGGCGCTGTTGCGGCGCCTGACCGACCGTCATTTCGGCATCGGCTGCGATCAGGTGCTGGTGATCGGGCCGCCGTCCGCCGCCAATGTCGATTTCGATTACCGCATCTTCAATGCCGACGGCTCCGAGGTCGGGCAATGCGGCAACGGTTCGCGCTGTTTCGCGCGCTATGTCCGCGATCACCGGCTCAGCGACAAGAATCCGCTGCGCGTGCGCACGCTGAACAGCGTGCTGGAGCTGCATGTCGAGGCCGACGGCCAGGTGCGCGTCAACATGGGCGTGCCGCAACTGGAGCCGGCGCAGGTGCCGATGCTCGCGGCGGCCCGCGCGCTGCATTATCCGTTGACGCTGGCTTCCGGCGAGCGCATCGAATGCACCGTACTGAGCATGGGCAATCCGCACGCGGTGATGGCGGTGGCCGATGTCGAGACCGCGCCGGTGGCCGCGGTCGGCGAGGCTTTGCAGCATCACGCCGCGTTTCCGGAGCGCGTCAACGCCGGGTTCATGCAGATCGTCGATGCCGGCAACATCATCCTGCGGGTCTACGAGCGCGGTGCCGGCGAAACCCTGGCCTGCGGCAGCGGCGCCTGCGCAGCGGTGGTGGCCGGCCGCCTGTGGGGCCGGTTGTCGCAGCAGGTGAATGTACGCGTGCGTGGCGGTATGCTGCGGGTCGAGTGGCAGGGGGAGGGCCAGCCGGTGTGGATGACCGGACCGGCGGAGACCGTTTTCAAAGGGGAAATCGAGTGGCGGAGCTGAAGAGCAGAAAAGCGGTCGAGACGGCGGCGCCGACGCTGGATTCCGAGCAGGTGGTCGCGTTTCTGCGCGGACATGCCGATTTCCTGACGCATCATCCGGAATTGCTGGAGACGCTGGAATTCAAGCACGGCAGCGGTTCCGCGGTGTCGCTGATCGAGCGGCAGGTCGATATCCTGCGGGCCAAGAACCAGCGCCTCGAAGACCGGCTGCAATTGCTGCTGGACGCCGCGCGCGAAAACGAGAAGCGCTCGGATCACATCCATCGCCTGGCGCGCACCCTGATTCGCGCGCCCACGCTGGGTGGCGTAGTCGCGGGCCTGCGCCAGCGCATGCGCGAGGATTTCGACGTCGATGAAATTTTCATCGGCCTCAATCCCGCAGTCTACAAGCGTCACGACATCGACGGGCTGGTGCCGGTGGCGGCCGACGGCCGGATCGGCAAGGCCTTCGAGAATTTTCTGCGCACGCGCCTGATCGAATGCGGGCCGCTGGTCGAAGAGCGTGCGCGGCTGCTGTTTCCGCAGACCGAGCCGGTGCCGACCTCCGCCGCGATCGTGCCGCTGGAGAAGGAAAAGAATCTTGGCATGCTGGTGCTGGGCAGCCGCGATCCCGAGCGCTTCCAGCCGCGCCAGGGCAAGATGTTCCTCGAGCTGACGGCCGAGCTGGTTTCTGCCGCGGTGCGCGCACGCACTTGATACGGACGTGAATCCCGCGCCGCCGGATTTTTTTGCGCCGCTGGTGGAGGGATATCTGGGCGCGTTGCAGCACGAGCGGCACTACTCTGACAACACCATCGCCGCCAGCCGTCGCGATCTTGCACGGTTTTCCCACTGGTGTGCGCAGGCGCGCATCGCGGCGCTGACGCAGATCGACGCGCACGCCATCCGCGCGTTCATTGCCGCCAGTCATCGTGACGGCGCGCAGCCGGTGTCGCTGCATCGCTACCTGTCGACGTTGCGCGGATTTTTCCGGTTCCAGATCCGCAACGGCCGCATGCCGGCCAATCCGGCGGTGGGCGTGCGCGCGCCCAAGCTGCGGCGCAAGCTGCCGGGCGTGATCACCGCGGATGAATTGACCGCGGCGCTCGATCAGAGGGCGGTCAACGATCTGGACCTGCGCGACACCGCGATGGTCGAGCTGTTCTATTCGTCGGGTTTGCGCCTGGCTGAACTGCATGGGCTGGATGCGGCGGAAGTTGGTGCCGCGCAGACCGAACTGGTCGTTCGCGGCAAAGGCAACAAGGAACGCGTGGTGATGATCGGTGGCCCGGCGCGGGCGGCGCTGGATAAATGGCTGCAATCCCGCGTGAAGTTTGCCGCGGCCGGCGAGCCGGCATTGTTCGTCGGGGTCCGCGGCCGGCGGCTGGCCCGCAGCGTGATCGGTCGCAGCCTGGCGCTCTGGGCGCAGCGGCGTGGCCTGCCCGGGCGCCTGCATCCGCATCGGCTGCGACACTCTTTTGCGACGCATCTGCTTGAAAACAGCGCGGACTTGAGATCGGTCCAGGAGTTGCTCGGACACGCCAATCTGGCCACGACGCAGATCTATACCCATTTGGACTGGAAGCATCTGGCCGGGATTTACGATCAAGCGCACCCGCGCGCCAAGCGGCGTGGTGATTCGTGAATTCGTGAATAAATATTGAATATGGCGCGGTTACTGTTGTGCGACGCAACAAACAAGCCCATAATCTGGTGCTTATCAGCGCCTGAATCATGCTGATGCTCGTATTTATCATTAATTCCTTGGGAGTTGTGCAATGAACCGTAACCTCGTTATCGCTCTGGGTCTGGCCTCAGTTCTGGCACTCGCCGCCTGCGGCAAGAAAGAAGAAGCCGCTGCTCCGGCTGCCGACGCTGCCCCTGCCGCCGCTCAGCCGGCTGCCGACGCCGCCGCTGCTCCGGCTGCTGAAGCCGCTCCGGCTGCCGCCCCTGCCGCTGCTGAGGCCGCTCCGGCTGCCGCTGGCACCGCTGCTCCGGCAACCGATGGCGACGCCGCCGCTCCGGCCGCTGACAAGAAGTAAGCTTCGTCGCGCGATCACGCGCGAGGGCGTGGCCGGATACATTCGAGGCCACGCTTCAGATGTGAAAAAAGCACAGCGCAAGCTGTGCTTTTTTTTGTCCTTGAAATGGCGGGCGGGCGTCCCCAATATCGAACGACTCCCTTCCACGGATTTTCCCGATGAAGCAGTTTGACGGCACCACCATCCTTTGCGTGCGCCGCGGCCACCAGGTTGCGCTGGGCGGCGATGGCCAGGTTTCGATGGGCAACACCCGCGTCAAGGGCAATGCCCGCAAGGTGCGGCGGCTCTACAACGACAAGGTGATGGCCGGGTTCGCCGGCGGCACCGCCGATGCCTTCACGCTGTTCGAGCGCTTCGAGGGCAAGCTCGAAAAACATGGAGGCAATCTCACCCGCTCGGCGGTGGAGATGGCCAAGGACTGGCGCAGCGACCGCGCCCTGCGCCGCCTGGAGGCGCTGCTGATCGTCGCCGACCATGAAACCTCGCTGATGGTGTCCGGCAATGGCGACGTGATGGAGCCGGAGGAGCACGGCGTCATCGCCATCGGTTCGGGCGGTTCGTTCGCGACCGCCGCGGCACGCGCGCTGGTGGAGAACACTGAACTGGGTGCGAAGGAAATTGTCGAGAAGGCGCTGCATATCGCCGCCGACATCTGCATCTATACCAATCACCATCTGACGATAGAAGTCCTCGGCGCCTGAGCAACGGGCGCAGAGACCCGGCACACACGAAACGATATTTCAAACATGACTGAATCCAACAATGAACTCGCGGGTATGATGACGCCGCGCGAAATCGTGCAGGAACTCGACAAGCACATCGTCGGTCAGGCCGACGCCAAGCGCGCAGTGGCAATCGCGCTGCGCAACCGCTGGCGCCGGCAGCAGGTGGATGAAGGCATGCGTGCCGAAATCCATCCAAAAAATATTCTGATGATCGGTCCCACCGGCGTCGGCAAGACTGAGATCGCGCGACGCATGGCGCGCCTGACGCAGGCGCCGTTCGTAAAAGTCGAGGCGACCAAGTTCACCGAAGTCGGCTACGTCGGCAAGGACGTCGACAGCATCATCCGCGACCTGATGGATATCGCCGTCAAGCAGACGCGCGAGCTGGCAACCCAGCAGGTGCGCAGCAAGGCCGAGATCGCCGCCGAAGATCGCATCCTCGACGTGCTGCTGCCGCCGCCCAAGGATTTCGGCGAGGCCTCGAACCAGCGCGAGAAGGAGAGCGGCGCCGCGCGGCAGGTGTTCCGCAAGCAGTTGCGCGAAGGCAAGCTCAACGACACCGAAATCGAGATCAAGCTCAATGCGCCCAACGCGCGCGTCGAACTGATGGGGCCGCCGGGCATGGAAGAGATGACCAGCCAGTTGCAGTCGATGTTCGCCAACATGGGCCAGGGCAAGACGCACAGCCGCAAGATGAAGATCAGCGACGCGCTGAAGCAGGCGGCCGACGAGGAGGCCGCCAAGCTGGTCGACGAGGATGCGATCCGCAGCCAGGCGCTGCGCAGCGCCGAGGAGAACGGCATCGTCTTCATCGACGAGATCGACAAGGTTTGCAAGCGCGGCGAATACGCCGGCGCCGATGTCTCGCGCGAAGGCGTGCAGCGCGACCTGCTGCCGTTGATCGAGGGCAGCACGGTGACGACCAAGTACGGCACGGTTCGCACCGATCACATCCTGTTCGTCGCCAGCGGCGCGTTCCACGTCGCCAAGCCTTCGGATTTGATTCCAGAGTTGCAGGGCCGCCTGCCGATCCGCGTCGAGCTGGATGCGCTAAAGACTGAAGACTTCGTGCGCATCCTCACCGAGCCGAATTTTTCGCTCACCGACCAGTATCGCGCGCTGATGCAGACCGAAGGCGTCGGCGTCGAATTTACCGCGGATGGCCTGCGCCGCATTGCCGAGACCGCGTGGCAGGTCAACGAGCGCACCGAGAACATCGGCGCACGGCGCCTGCACACGGTGATGGAGCGGCTGATGGAGGAGATCGCGTTCGAGGCGCCGGACAAATCCGGCACGCAGTTGCGCATCGATGCCGGCTACGTAAACGGCAAGCTGGAAAAACTCGCCGGCGACGAAGACCTGAGCCGCTATATTCTCTGAGTTCCAATGTGGGAGCGGCGGGAGCAGTGCTCCCGCTAGGCGCGATGGTCTTTGCGCGAGGTCATCGCGCCCAAGGGGCGTTCCTACAAACTTGCAGATCAATTTTCGTTTTCTGGATTTAATCAGGAGCCGTCATGGCCGAAGGCAATCACTCCGCGCGGCTCTTCGCTCCGATGAAAGTCGGCGCCATCGCATGCGCCAATCGTGTGTTCATGGCGCCGTTGACGCGCTGCCGTTCGACGCCGGGCAGCGACGCGCCGAACGCGCTCAATGCCGTCTATTACGGACAACGCGCCAGCGCCGGACTGATCGTCAGCGAGGCTACGCAGATTTCCACGCAGGGCAAAGGCTACATGGGCGCACCGGGCATCTACAGCACAGCGCAGGAAGCCGGCTGGAAGCTGGTGACGGATGCGGTGCACGCGGCGGGCGGCAAGATCGTCGCGCAGCTCTGGCATGTCGGTGCGGTGTCGCACCCGGATCTGCAGCCGGACGGACAACGGCCGGTTTCACCGTCGGGAATCAATCTGCCTGGAATCACCAGCACGCCCAAAGGCAAGCAGGAGCGGGTAACGCCGCGTGCGCTGGGAACGCACGAGATCGCCGGCGTCGTCGCCGACTATCGCCACGCCGCGCAGACTGCGAAGAACGCCGGATTCGACGGCGTCGAACTGCACGGCGCCAACGGCTATCTGCTGGAGCAGTTCCTGCGCGACTCCACCAACCGGCGCACCGACCTCTATGGTGGCAGCATCAAAAACCGCATGCGCCTGACGCTGCAGACGGTGGATGCTGCGAGCGAAGTGTTCGGTGCGGATCGCGTCGGCATCCGCCTGTCGCCGGTGAGTCTCGCCAATAACTGCCCGCTCGATTCCAACACCGAGGCGATCTACGGCGCGCTGGTCGGTGAACTTGCCAAACGCAAGATCGCGTTCCTGCATTTCATCGAAGGCAATACCCAAGTCGAGCATTCGCGGCAGGGTTTCGATTTCGCCGGCGCGCGTAAACGCTTCGGCGGCGCCTACATCGCCAACAACGACTACACCCGCGAGATGGCGATCGCGGCAGTGGAAAATGGTGGCGCGGATGCGGTGGCCTTCGGCCGTTTTTTCCTGGCAAATCCGGATT
>JBOICJ010000166.1:0-4959 GCA_050740035.1 Stenotrophobium sp.
CGCCGGGCCAGTCTGCCATAAAGCCGGCACGGCGGCGCACGCGATACACTTGAGCCAGCGCCGCGATGGTCTTTGTTCTCGACAACTACGATTCCTTCACCTACAACCTGGTGCAATATCTGGGTGAGCTGGGTGCGGAAGTGCAGGTGCATCGCAACGACCAGATCACGGTCGATCAGGTCGCGGCGCTCAAGCCCAGCCATATCGTGCTTTCGCCAGGGCCGTGCACGCCCAACGAGGCCGGCATTTGCCTGTCGCTGATCGAGCGGCTGCAGGGGCGGTTCCCGATCCTCGGCGTTTGCCTGGGGCATCAGGCGATCGGACAGGCATTCGGCGGAAAAGTGGTGCGCGCACGCGCGGTGATGCACGGCAAGGTTTCGCTCGTGCACCACGATGGCAGTGGCGTGTTCCGCGGCCTGCCCAGCCCGTACACCGCGACGCGCTACCACTCGCTGATCGTCGAAAGCGAAAATCTGCCGTCTTGCCTTGAAGTCACCGCATGGACGCAGCACGCCGACGGCGCGCATGACGAAATCATGGGCATGCGCCACAAAGCACTGCCGATCGAGGGCGTGCAGTTCCACCCGGAATCGATACTGACCGAACACGGTCATACCCTGCTGCGCAATTTCATCGAGGCGCACTGATGCCGATTACCCCGCAGGAAGCCTTGCAGCGCACCATCGAGCATCGCGAGATTTTCCACGACGAGATGGTCGGCCTGATGCGCAGCATCATGCGCGGCGAAGTCTCGCCGGTGATGACCGCGGCGATCCTCACCGGCCTGCGCGTGAAAAAGGAGACCGTCGGCGAGATTGCCGCCGCGGCCTCGGTCATGCGCGAACTGGCGCGCAAGGTCGAAGTGCCGGCGCATGCGCATTTCGTCGATATCGTCGGCACCGGCGGCGACGGCAGCAACAGTTTCAATATTTCCACTTGCTCGATGTTCGTCGCGGCGGCGGCTGGTGCCTGTGTTGCCAAGCACGGCAATCGCAGCGTTTCATCGAAGTCGGGTAGCGCCGATGTGTTGCAGGCGCTGGGTGCGGTCATCGACCTGCCGCCGGAAAAAGTCGCGGCGTGCATCGAAGACTGCGGCATCGGCTTCATGTTCGCGCCCAATCACCATCCGGCGATGAAGGCAGTCGGGCCGGTGCGCGGCGAGATGGGCGTGCGCACCATGTTCAACATCCTCGGGCCGCTGACCAATCCGGCCAATGCGCCGAATATCCTGATGGGTGTGTTTCATGCCGACCTGGTCGGCATCCAGGTGCGCGTGCTCGAGCGCCTCGGCATCCAGCGCGCGCTGGTGGTCTGGGGCAAGGACGGCATGGACGAGATCACGCTGGGTGCGGCGACGATGGTCGGCGAGTTGCGCGACGGCGTGGTGCGCGAATACGAAATCCAGCCCGAGGATTATGGCCTGGCGATGGCGTCGAGCCGCAATCTCCAGGTGGCGGACGCTGGCGAATCCAAGGCGAAGATTCTCGAAGTGCTGAACAACACGCCGGGAGTGGCGCTCGACATTGTCTGTCTCAACAGTGGTGCGGCGCTGTATGTCGCGGGCATCGCGGCGTCCGTCGGCGATGGCATCGCCCTGGCGCGCGAGGCGATTGCCAGCGGTGCTGCGCGCGCCCGCATGGAACGGTTTGTGCAACTGACGCAGAAGCTGAAAGCGTGAGCGACATCCTGCAAAAAATTCTCGCGGTCAAGCGTGAAGAGATCGCGGCGCTCAGACGGCGTCATTCGCTGTCCTCGCTGCGCGATCTGGCGGCAGGCCAATCGGCCTTGCGCGGCTTTGCTGCCGCTTTGCGATCTAAAGTCGAAATAGGCGGCGCAGCGGTGATTGCCGAGATCAAAAAGGCCTCGCCGAGCAAAGGCTTGATTCGTGCCGATTTCGATCCGACCTGGATCGCCGGTGAGTACCAGCGCGGTGGCGCGGCCTGTCTGTCGGTGTTGACCGATCAGCAGTTTTTTCAGGGCCATAACGATTACCTGCAAGCGGCGCGCAAGGCCTGCGCGTTGCCGGTGATCCGCAAGGATTTCCTGGTCGACCCCTTGCAGATTGCCGAGGCCCGGGCCATCGGCGCCGATTGCATCCTGCTGATCGCCGCTGCGCTGTCGGCGGCGCAGCTCAATGAATTGCACGCCTGCGCGCTCGAGTGGGGCATGGACGTGCTGGTCGAGGTGCATGACCGCAGCGAACTCGATCAGTTGTCTGCGGCCGGCCTGAAGTCCGGCTATCTGCTCGGCATCAACAATCGCAATCTGCGGACCTTCGAGACACGGCTGGAAACCACACTGGATCTGCTGCCGTTGTTGCCGGCTGGCACCGAGGTGGTGACCGAGAGCGCGATCGCGACACCGGCGGATATCGCGCGCATGCGCAGCGCCGGCGTGCATCGGTTCCTGGTGGGTGAATCCTTGATGCGGCAGGCCAGTCCGGCAGCAGCTTTGACGTCGCTGATCGGCGAGTGGTCCGATTAAACGCGCTTGTGCCGTTGCAGGATCATGATGTTGCGGCCTTGCGTGGAGACGACGCCATCTTCAGAAAGTTTTTTCAGCACGCGGCCGGCCATCTCGCGTGAGCAGCCGACGTTGCTGGCGAGTTCCTGGCGGCTGATGCGCACGATGGTGCCGCGCGAGGCGGGGATGGCGCCCGGTTGCCGAGTCAGGTCGAGCAGGATATGGGCGATGCGGCCGGCGACGTCGAGAAATGCGAGATCGCCGAGACGGCGGCTGGTGTCGCGGACGCGGCTCGCCAGTTGGCCGGCAAGCTCGAACATGATTTCCGGGTGCTGGTGGCTGAACTGGCGGAACAGCTGATAGCCGGTCTCGGCTACAAGGGTCGGTGCACGGGTGCGAACCACCGCGGTGCGCAGCCGCTGTTCTGGAAAAAGGCACATTTCACCGAAGAATTCGCCCGGATTGAGATAGGCCAGAACCATCTCGCGGCCATGCTCGTCTTCAAGGAAAATGCTGACCGAGCCTTCAAGAATCAGATACAGCGACTGCGGCTCGTCGCCGGCATGAATGAGGGTGTGCCTGGCTGGGTAGCTGCGCTTATGGGCCTGTGCAATCAGTGCCTGTACCGCGGGCTTGTCCAGCATGTCGCACCCCCTCGTTATTACATATGGCGCCGCCGCCCGCTTTTACCGAAAATAGCATAACTTGTTGCCCTGTCACGGAGAGTCCCTTGCAAGCACGGATCAAATGGGTCGAGAACAGCGCCTTTGTCGGCGAGACCGGCAGTGGCCATGCCATCGTCATCGATGGGCCCGAGCAGATCGGTGGCCGAAATCTCGGACCGCGGCCGATGGAACTCATGCTCTTGGGCGTTGGCGCTTGTTCCTCGGTGGACGTGGTGATGATTCTCAAGAAAGCGCGGCAGCAGATCACCGACTGCTACGTCGAGTTGAAGGCCGAGCGCGCCGATACCGACCCCAAGGTCTTTACCGCCATCCACATGCAGTTCGTGGTGACGGGCCGGGCGCTGGCCGAGAACCACGTCAAGCGCGCGGTTGAATTGTCGGCCGAGAAATACTGCTCGGCCTCCATCATGCTGCAACAGGGCGGGGTCAAGCTGACGCACGGCTATGAAGTGCGGGAGGCTGCGTAACCCACGGCGTTTTGTTGGATAATGTGCGCCGCGCCGGCGACGGCGCATCGTTATTTTAATTTCCGGGGATTCCTGCATTGGCAAAGCCCAAGCCCAAACCGACCAACAATCCGAAGCTGAAACTGCTGGGGTTCAACAACCTCACCAAGACCTTGAGCTTCAATATCTACGATATCTGCTATGCGCGCAGCAAACTGCATCAGCAGGAATATCTCGAGTACATCGACTAGGCTTACAACGCCGAGCGCCTGACCGCGATCCTGACCGAAGTGGCCGGCATCATCGGCGCCAATATCCTCAATATCGCCCGCCAGGACTACGATCCGCAGGGTGCGTCGGTGACGATGCTGATTTCCGAGGGCCATCACGACGGGCTGCATACGCCGACCAAGAAGGAATCGGTCGTCACTCACCTCGACAAGAGCCACATCACGGTCCACACCTATCCGGAAACCCATCCGGACAACGGCATCTCCACCTTTCGCGCCGACATCGATGTCTCCACCTGCGGCAAGATTTCGCCGCTCAAGGCGCTCAATTACCTGATCAAGACCTTCGAGTCCGATATCGTGGTGATGGACTACCGCGTGCGTGGGTTCACTCGCAATGTGCGCGGCATGAAACACTTCATCGACCATAACGTCGACTCGATCCAGAGTTTCATCGCGGCGGATATCAAGAACAAATACCAGATGGTCGACGTCAACATGTACCAGGAGTCGATCTTCCACACCAAGATGCAGCTCAAGGAACTGGACATGGACACCTACCTGTTCGGCGAGGGTGTCGCGGAGCTGCCGCCGCGCGAGGCCAAGAAAATCCGCGAGCACGTCAATCACGAAATCCAGGAAATTTTCTACGGCCGCAACATCCAGCGCTAGGGAAATTCGGATCAAGTCGCTGCGCTTTTTCCACACCGAAGTCATCGCTGGCGGCGCTTGCCTGGGCTTGCCATCGGCTGCTGCGGCCACCCGCTGTCTGGAGCAGAGGCAAGAATATTGTTATATATTATATAATATATTTAAAATATATAAATAAAATATAACATGGCCACACTGCAAATCCGGGAGAGCGGGTGCGCGGGTTTTGTCCAAGGCCGGTTCTTTTGCCGCGGATTGACCGGCGCTCGCCAATATTCATCAAAGTTTGCTTGACGTGCCGCAGTCCCGCGACGAGAATACGCGGCTCCTTTTGGCCCTTTGGGGTTGGAAGTCACGGAGGGATACTCAAGCGGCCAACGAGGGCAGACTGTAAATCTGCTGACTTATGTCTACGAAGGTTCGAATCCTTCTCCCTCCACCAGTATTCAAGGCGGCGTGAGGCGGGTGTAGCTCAATGGTAGA
>JBOICJ010000167.1:0-4849 GCA_050740035.1 Stenotrophobium sp.
GATTTCACGCTGATGACCGGCGAGCTGCATGCACTGATGACCGATCTGGTCGGTGCATTGGGTGGTGAAGATATCTGAGTCTTATGGCGGCATACACGCCACCCGCTCTCCGGTTTTCATACGATGATGATGTTTATAAATATATAAAAATATATATTTAATATAATAATATAAAACTATATTCATCTGCGATGTAGACTGAGCGGGTGCGTGGCCTTGCGGTTTCCTGCGGTCAGTGATTGTGCTCCATGCCTTCCATGTCCTCGTCGGGCGGCGCCTTGGCAACAATTTCCTGGTATTGCGCAGGCGTCAGGTCCGGCAGCTTCTGCAGGAACGCGACCAAGCTCCAGATCGTGGCATCGTCGTGGCTGCCGCCCCATGCAGGCATCGCGCTCATTTTCAGGCCGTGCTTGATCACCCAGAATTCGTCCTTGGGATCGAGCCTCACTTGCGACAGGTTCGGCGGCTGCGGGTACAAACCGGGGCGAATCTCCGAATCGGTTTTGCCCGGCGCCAAATGGCAGCCGGTGCACATCGCCGCGTATTGACCGGCGCCTTTCAGAATCAACTGCGGATCATCGAGATTGGGCACCGTGAGATTTTCCGAGCGCACGTGGATCGAGCGGTTGCGCAAGGTCTGCAACATGACGAATACCGGCTTGGTGTGGTGGTCGTCGGCGCCGATGTTATAAATGCCGGAATAGACAAACGCGCCCGCGCCAGCGGCGAGGATGATCAGGACAGAAATAACCGTGATGCTGTGATGCTTGATCTGCTGTTTCATGTTTGTTCCTCTTAAAACCAGACGCGGAGGCCGACAACGATCTGCCGGTCGAGTACGGATTGACCATCCTGTCGCGCGTATTCGGCGGTGACGCCGGTGCGGCGCAGCCAGTTCACGCCGATATAGGGGGCGAACTGGCGCTGGAACTCATAGCGCAGGCGCATGCCGAACTGCACGTCGGAAACGCCGCTGCCGATGCGCTGTTGCGGATCGTCCTTGCCGTAGAGATTGGTCTCCAGTTCCGGCTGCAGAATCAATCGCTGCGTGAACAGCAGTTCGTACTCGGCGCGCAGGCGCGCGGCGGTGCGGCCGGAAGGCCCGACATAGCCGGTCGCCTCCAGATCGAACCAGTACGGCGCGATGCCCTGCACGCCGAATGCGGCCCAGCTGCGGTTAGGGCCGGTGCCGATGTCCTGACGGGCGCCCAACTGGGTACTCCAGTACGTCGCGATGTTGTGGTTCCAGAACGCTTCCAGATCGCCATCTTCAAGCTTGCCGTGGCTGCGTTCGCCCTCGGTGCGTACCCACAACTTGTCGCTGTCGTTACCGTACCAGCCTTCGGCCTCCCAGCTTTGACCATTGCCATCGCGGCCGTGGAAAACTTCCAGTTGATCGATCAGCAGCATGCCCAGCGGCGTTTTGTCGTACATGTCCATGCCGCGCATGTCGCCGTAACCGACACCATCGGAATAATCGGGACTGCGCGCATCCGGCGGTGGACTGCCGCCCTGCATCGGACCCATCGTCATGCCGGGCATCGCGCCCATTTCAGCCATGCCGCCTTGACCCGCTTTGGGCACTGTGCCGTGATTCATACCGGGCATGGCACCGTGGTCCATGTCCATTCCAGGCGTGGCGTTGTGATCCATGCTTTTCATGCTATCTCCGCCGTCTTTGTGGGCGACAGGTTTGACAGGAGCAGTTTTTTTCTTGGGCTTCTTCGCGGCTTTTCTTGCGGGCGCTTTGCTTGCCGGCTTCGGTGTGCTGTTCACTGGCGCTGGCATGGTCATGTCGGGCATAGAGCCCATGTCCATGCCCTGCATGCTGCCGGATGCGGTGGGCGAGCTTTGCGCGGTGGCCATCAGCGGTAACGCCAGCAATAGCGTGGCCAGCCATGCCGAGCGAAGCAGAGAGAGTGAGGTATTGGAGTGGCTCGTTTTCATGACACCACCACCTCGCGCATCATGCCGGCTTCCATGTGGTAGAGCATGTGGCAGTGATAGGCCCAGCGGCCGGGATTGTCGGCCGAAACCGCATAGGTGACGCGCTGCGCCGGCTGCACGTTTATGGTGTGTTTGCGCACCTGGAACTGACCGTCGGGATTCTCCAGTTCGCTCCACATGCCGTGCAGATGGATCGGATGATTCATCATGGTGTCGTTGACCAGTACGATGCGCAGCCGCTCGCCACTGTTGAAATGCACCGGCCTGGCGTCGGAGAACTTGACGCCGTCGAACGACCAGATGAAGCGCTCCATGTTGCCGGTCAAGTGCAGTTCGATTTCACGGCCCGGTTCGCGTGCGTCGATCGGTCCGCCGACCGTGTGCAGATCGGCGTAAGTCAGCACGCGGCGGCCGTTGTCGCGCAGGCCGATGCCCGGATCGTCGAGATTGGTGCGCGGCATGTCGACATGCATGTCGACGCCAGGGCCGTATTCGGTGCGGGCGTGGCGCACCACGGGGGTCGTCGCCATGCCAGACATTCCGCCATGACCCATGTCGTTCATGCCCGACATCTCGTGCATGTTGCCGTGTCCAGCATCGCCCATCGCCATCGCACCCATCATGTCCACCATGCCGAGCGGCTGGCGCGGGTCCATCGCCGGCACCTCCGCCTGCATGCCGGCGCGCGGCGCCAGCGTGCCACGGGCGTAGCCGGTGCGGTCTATCGACTGCGCGAACAACGTGTAGGCGCGCTCGTCCTGCGGCTCGACGATCACGTCGTAGGTTTCAGCGACCGAAATGCGGAACTCGTCGACCGACACCGGTTCCACGTCCTGCCCATCGGCAGAAATCACCGTCATCTTCAGACCCGGTATGCGGACATCGAAAATCGTCGACGAGGAGCCGTTGATGAAGCGCAGCCGGATTTTCTCACAGAGACGGAACTGCCCGGTCCAGTTGCCGGCCGGCGCGGCGCCGTTCATCAGGTAGGTATAGGTGGCGCCGGAAACGTCAGACAGATCGGTTGGATTCATCCGCATCTCATTCCACATCTTGCGCATGGCCAGCGCCTGACTCAGGCCCTTGTCGCGCACGTCGCGGAAGAAATCCGGCACGGTCGGCTGGGCGTAGTTGTAGTAGTCGCTCTGCTTCTTGAGATTGGCGAAGATTCGCTCAGGGTCTTCGTCGGTCCAGTCGTTGAGCATCACCACGTAATCGCGGTCGGTTGGGTGGCGATCCGGCCCGGCTGGTTCGATCACCAGCGGACCGTACAGGCCGGTCTGCTCCTGGAAACCAGAATGCGAGTGGTACCAGTAGGTGCCGCTCTGGCGAACCTTGAACTGGTAGATGAAGGTTTCGCCGGGCGCGATGCCGGGAAAACTGATGCCGGGCACGCCGTCTTCCTGAAACGGCAGGATGATGCCATGCCAGTGGATCGAGGTTGGCACGCGCAAGCGGTTGGTTACGCTCAGGTTCACCGTGGTGCCTTCCTTCCAGCGCAGGACGGGTCCGGGAATGCCGCCGTTGACGGTGGTGGCGAGACGCGTTGCGCCGGTGTAATCGACCGGCGTCTCGGCGATGTCGAGTGCAAAGTCGGTGCCGCTCAGCACGGTGGGATAGCCGGGATTGGTCAGCGCCCAGGCGTTCGGAGAGCGCAACAAGCCGAGGCCGGCGACGGCGCCGCCGATGGCAATGCCCTGGACGAAGCGGCGCCGCGACAAATCGGTCGCGGGCGCGGAAAAAATGTTCATGGGATTTCCACTTCTGAGAAAAACGGAAGACAGCCGCGAAGCGGAACTTCGCGATGAACGTTTTAGCTCAGGCCGCTATGGGCGGACGCAGTAGATGAGACGGCGAGCGGGCGGGGACGGATGGAGACGTGACGGCGTTCCAGATAATGGAAGGCGTCAGCAGGGGCAGCGCCGGTGCTGTCGCGATGATCGCCGCTGCGCCGCAAGGCCCGCCACAACTCCACAGGCCATGACAGCAGCAGCCGTGGTCGCCATGCGGGGTAGTGGTCATGTGCATGGCCGCTGCACCCGCTCCATCGTCATGCGCGCAAGGCTCGTGCATCGACATCATCGCCATGTCCATCTGCATAGGCTTCGCTGGCGACAACGCCGCCAGTGCAGGCGTAAAGACCTGCAACAGCACGGCGAACAAGGCGGCGTAAATGCCGTAACGACGAATCATGGACGGCCAGCTTAGCGCATGCCAAATGCTGCCGTCAGGCGTCTTTTTTCAGCGAGGCCAGAAAGCGCTCGATCTGCGGATTCACCGCCGCGGCGTGGGTCAGGTTGGCGGCATGGCCCGCGCCGGGAATCACTGCGAGTTCGGCCTGCGGCAGGCCGTTGGCGAGCGCGCGGCCACGGTCGAGCGTGATCGCCATGTCTTTGTCGCCGTGTATCACCAGCGCCGGAACCTTGATCTGCGCCAGCTTGCCGCTGAGGTCGTCACGGCTGCCGAGCGTATGGAAGCAGCCGATCAAGTTATGCGGTTGCACTTTCGCCCATTTCGCTTTCCAGTCCGCCGCGCCGGCCCAGCCGCTGCCGAGAATGATCTGCTCGATGATGTTCGCGGTCTGCGCGCTGAGGCCGTTTTGCGCCCAGTCTTGCAGCATCTGCGCATAAGCCGGCATTTTTGCCGGGTCTTCGATCTGTGCCTGGGTGTCGATCAGAATCAGCGCGCGGACGATGTCTGGATGGGTCAGCGCGCAGCGCAGCGACAGGTAGCCGCCCTGTGACATGCCGCCCAGCACCGCGCGTTCGATCTTGAGATGGCGTAGCAGTGCGGCGAGGTCGTCGGCCGAGTCGTAATAGCTGAACGGCGCCAGCGTGGCGCCGGCGGTCTGGCCGTGGCCGCGCTCATCCCAGGTGATGACGCGGTAGCGGTCGCGCAGCGC